>JADLHL010000187.1 GCA_020848815.1 Chitinophagaceae bacterium
GGGTTTCGATGAGTACAGCAGTTTGGATGGTCATGTGCAGGCAACCGGCAATGCGGGCACCTTTGAGCGGCTGGCTGGCGCCATACTCTTCGCGGATGGCCATCAGACCGGGCATTTCGGCCTCAGCCAAACGGATTTCTTTGCGGCCCCACTCTGCGAGGCTAATATCTTTCACCTTGTACGCAAGGCTGAAGTCAATAGTAGAAGCTAAACTTGACATAGTTTTTAAATTAGAGTTGCAAAAGTACATTTGGTAGAATAATATTCCAACGATGTAGAATAATAAAGGCAATATGCGTTTAGAAACGGATATTTACAGGACAATTGACCTGTTTTATATGCCAATCAACCACAAAACAGAAAATTCCACTAACAGCGTAATGCTCGATGCCAAAGACCTGGCCATTTTGCAGTTGCTGCAAGACAATGCCCGCATTACTGTAAAGGAAATTTCGGAGAAAATACACCTGAGTACCACCCCCGTGCACGAACGCATCAAACGCATGGAAGAAAGCGGCGTTATCCGCCAATATGTAACCTTGCTGGATGCTGAAAAAGTACGCAAAGGCCTGACCGTTATTTGCTATGTAAGCCTGAAACAACACAGCAAAGAAGCAGGCAGCAAATTCATCCAATCCATTTTACAAATGCCCGAAGTGGTGGAGTGCTACAACATCAGCGGCGAGTTCGACTTCATGCTGAAAATTGTGGCAGAAAATATGAACAGCTACTACGACTTCCATGTAAACAAGCTGGGCGAAATAGACAACATGGGCAATATCCAAAGCGTATTTGTGATGGGGGTAATCAAACAGACGCACCGGTTGGTGTAGGCGAGAGTTGGTAGGTTGGAAAGTTCACATGTTTACAAGTTCCAAAGTTTATAGCTTACCTGTGAAGTCATGCTAACGTAGGAAGCATCTCGTCAAGAATAAGTTGAACTGAAATATCGAATGCTTTTATACCCCCAATGGCGTATTGTTGGTGAGTAGGGGTGAGGGTACTTTAGCCATCTAAATATTCCTTCCCTCATGAAAGCAATTCTCCTCTCACTTTCTTTTTTTGGAATGGCAGCCACTGCGCTGGCCACGGTGCATACAGTAAGCAACGATCCTGCTACAGTAGCACAATTCAGCAATTTGCAAACGGCTATTGATGCCGCGGCATCTGGCGATACCATTTTTATACATGGTTCACCGGTAAGTTATCCTAGTTTCAACCTGACCGATAAGCGATTGGCCATCATTGGGCCGGGTTTTGCACCCGATAAAGAATTGACTGCTACAGTCCGTATTGCCGGCGGATTCATTCGAAATACAGCAGCAACAGGTAGTGCCAGTGGTACCGAACTTTCTGGCCTGGTGTTTACAACAATTCTACGTATAGCAGATGCATTCGGCGGTTCAGAAGCTGTAAACAATGTGCTCATACAACGTTGCCAATTCAACAGCACCATCAATATTGGATATGGTGGTATTTCAATTGGCAACTATTTGTTTGAAGGCAATTATTTTAATGGTTCTGGAATTGATGGTGCAGGCGTTTCCGCCAGTTATAGCAATTTTATTTGGCGCAACAATGTTTTCCGCAATGCACTCAATGGTCGCTGTTTTGGTTTTTTTGAAAGTACAGCGAATATGTTGATTGATCATAACTTGTTTTATACGTCGTCTGCGTCATTGACCGTTTTCAACACCTGCTCCAATTTTCTCATTACGAACAATGTATTTGTAAAATCAAATGCAGCGGGAGCCAGCAACAGTGTATTCAATAACAACCTCACTTTTAATACGCCCAACAATACTCCCTGGACGGTAAATAACAACGTAGATGGTGGCGGTAATGTCACCAATCTCGATCCGCAAATGGCCGATCAGGCCAGCGTAAATACAGGCACCGATAATCCGTTGCTCAACTTTACTATTGCAGCCGGCCCTGCAAATACCAGTGGCAGCGATGGCAAAGACATGGGCTTACTCTTTGATGCCACGGGTACAGCCAACTGGGCCAACAGCCGCAACAGCCGTTTGCCAAGAGTTACAAAAATGAACATCCTCAATCCAACGGTTTCGCCCAATGGTACGCTCAACGTACAGGTAGAAGCCAAGGTGAGCAACTAATCCATTTTTCACACATCAAATTTTGAGTATGAAAAATACATGGATTACTGTGTGCATGCTTTGGCTACTCGCAGGCAGCATACAGGCGCAAACCATTGTGAGTGGCGAATATTTCTTCGATCAGGATCCGGGAGTGGGCAATGCTGTGCCAGTGAGTGTAACTGCTGCAGCGCAAATCAATCAGCAAGTAAGTGTGCCCATCGGTGCTTTGCCAGAAGGCTTTCACAGTTTGGGCATGCGCTTTAAAACCGATGCCGGCCACTGGGGACAATACACGCAACGTATGCTATATGTGCTGTCTGGCGGCAGTCAATCCGTTTTTAATTTTTCTGCTGCAGAATATTTTATTGATGCTGATCCCGGTGTAGGAAATGCTGTGGCATTTAGTGTTTCGACTGGCAGCACTTTTTCTACTTTGCTCAATATTGCGTTGAATAATTTAAGTGAAGGCTTTCATACGTTGACCATCCGGTTTAAAGATGCCGGCGGCAAATGGGCGTTGTACACACAACGCATGTTTTTTGTAGCATCCAATGCAAACACCTCCGCCAATATTGTAGCAGCAGAATATCTCATTGATGCTGACCCGGGTGTAAATAGTGCCATGCCTGTTGCCGTAAGTATAACTCCCGGTGCCACTGTAGCTACCTTGATAGATGCGCCTGTAACTGGCTTGGCAGAAGGGTTTCATACATTGGCTCTGCGGTTTAAAAATGCTGATGGACTTTGGGGGGCTTATTCACAGCGGTTGTTTTACATTACGCCATCGGCTTTAGCTACGGGCAATATTGTGGCGGCAGAATATTTTATTGACACCGACCCCGGAGTGGGCCTTGCTGCCAATTTACCAGTGCCTGCACCCGCACCTACAGTTGCTGGTAATTTTGCAGTAGCAGTTCCGCCGGTGCTCAATAATGGTCAGCATTTTTTGTTTATCAGGGTAAAAGATGAGCAACAACGCTGGAGCCTTTATGCCATGGATACTTTTACGGTGAACAATGCATTGCCGGTAACAGGCATGACTTTAAAAGCCAGCTGGCAAAACAATCAGGCATTGCTATCTTGGCATACACTTACCGAAACCAACAGCCGGTATTTTGACATTGAAAGAAGTGCCGATGCCATCCATTATCAGCGGGTTGGTAAAGTGCCTGCAGCAGGCAATAGTGTGCAAAAAAGACAATATCAGTTTATTGACGAAAATGCACAGGCCGGTGTACTTTACTATCGGTTGAAGCAATTGGATATGGATGGTGCATTTGTGTATAGTAATGTGGTGATACTGGCAAATACACTAGCGAACACAAACCTGCAAGCTATGCCCAATCCGGCCAGTCATCAGGTGCGGTTTGCTATTCCGGCCAGTAATCAGAAGTTGGTGTTTTCCGTGTACGATGCTGCTGGAAAATTCGTTTTCGCCACCTCATCGGCCCAACCTGTTTTGGATGTTCGGAGCCTCGCAGCCGGTACGTATTTTGTAACCATTACCGATGGTGTGCAGCATTGGCAGGCAAGGGTTGTAAAGCAGTAAATGAACATTGAATATTGACGCTACCAATGATTTTTGCATGAGCACTAAAAAAAGATAGCCTCGCAATTTACGGGGCTATCTTTTTTTATGTAAGTCACGTTATATTCTTTACAACTACCTAAAAATAATCCGTGAAAATCCTTATTAATCCTGCAAATCCGCGTCCCATCAAATCTATCCTTCCCCGCCTTCACCATCGCCACCTTCTTTGCGTTTGAAAATCTGCAGGTCTTTGTTGCCAAAGCGGTAGCTAAATGTAAGGCGAATGGTCCGCACATTCCAGCGGCGATACGAGTCCTGATAAAAACGGTCGGTATCGGTAATGGTACCCATAATGCGACTGTTAAATACATCCTGCACATTGAACGTCAATGTGCCTGCGTTATTCTTCAGGAAATCTTTGCGAATAGCAAAGTCCATGGATTGCTGCGCTTTCATGCGGCCTTGGGGTATCACCCGTGGGCTCTCATATTCGCCCATCAGTTGAAAGGAAATATTGTTGAGCAGTTTGCTTTCCGGCTTCACAATCTTATAGTTCATGGTTAACCGGGCATTCCAGTTAAAACCATAATTGCTCAGGTTCAGGTTGTTCACAATTGCCTTTACATCGCGGTACTGAAAATTGAGGTTGGGTGAAATGTCGAAAGCTGGAGTAAACTTGTGCTGCCAGGTCAGTTCGAGGCCGCTGCGGTTGGTGCGGTCGGCGTTGATATAGGTAGACACCAATGCTGTAGGCGTGATGCCTGCGCTGCCCAATTGCGACAATAAATCAGCACTAATGGTGTCGGTATATTGAGTGATGTCTTGCGTGTTGTTTCTGTAATAAGCCGAAATCAAAAAGTTGCCTTTGTCATACACCCGGTTGTAGTTTACTTCAAAGCTGTTGGTAAACTCTGGACGCAATGCCGGGTTGCCTTTGCGAATGTTTTGCGGATCGCTGATATCGGTGTACGGGTTGATTTGCCAGAAATTGGGCCGGCGAATGCGGCGGCTGAAATTGATTTGCAAATCGTGACCTTCTTTCAGTTGGTACGTGAGGTACAAACTAGGGAAGAATGCATTCCAGATACCGCTGCTTTTGTTGGGGTAGGTGTAGCCAAATTTTTGTGCACTGTCTTTCAACTCGCCATCAAACTTGGAATATTCAAAACGCAGACCAGCCTGGTATTTCCAGCGTTTGCCCAAAGCATTGCTGTAGTTGCCGTACACGGCATTAATCATTTCTTTAAAACCATAATTATTGCTCAGCGGCAGTTTGGTATTGCCACTGTTGGCTACGCTAAATACATCCAGTTTATCGTTGCTGATGTTTTGGTACATACGTGCACCCAGTTCAAGCTTGCTGTTTTCGCTGATGGGGTTTACATAATCTGTTTGAAACGTGTACTGCCGGCCATTTCCTACGCCTTCATTACGTACCAGCACTGCAGCGCCATTGGCATTGCCATCGGCAAAATACAGTTGGTTGCTAATGTCGTTGGCGCCGCCATTGGTACCACCATTGTAGGTAAAATCGGCCGTCCATTCTTTGCCTTCTTTGGCAAAAGTGCGGCGGTAGTTCACCTGTGTGTTTTGGCGTTTGAAACCAAAGTAATCGCTGTTGTAACGGATACCGGTTTGTGTCAGCTGACGATTGGCATCATAGTAGGTTTGATCTTGTGTTTCTTCAAAACCAAAACGGCCATCTACAAAACCCTGGCTTACACTAATGGAGTTCATGTCATCCATAAAATAATCGAGCCCGATACGGCCGGAGGTAAACCTGCGGCTGCGGTCGCTTTCGGTACGCTGGTTGAAGTAGGAACTGGGCTGTCCGTTTTGCTTGTTGGTACGGTCGGCCTTGCTAATGGCCAAGCCACCGCTGCGGTTGTAACTGCCGCTGGCAAAAAAGTTGAGCTTACCCTGGCGATAGTTGATGCTCACATTGCTGTTGAACACTTTGGGAACACCGCCACCAATAGAAGCCGTTCCGTTCATGCCATTGCGCCGGCTTTTCTTCAACACCACATTAATAATGCCACCAGTGCTGCCGGCATCGTACTTGGCCGAAGGGTTGGTGATGACTTCCACTTTTTCAATATCGTCGCTGGGTATTTGCTCCAGGGTGAGAATAGTGGGGCGGCCATCTACAAAAATTTGTGGTGAGCTGTTGCGCAGCTGCACGTTGCCATTCACATCTACATTCAGGCCGGGTATGGTACGCATCAAATCCACAGCAGTTCCGCCCTTGCTTACTATGCTGGCTTCCGCATTAAAAATGCGGCGATCTACGCCCAGTTGCATGAAAGGCTTTTTGGCGGTTACCACCACATTGCCCAGTTGGTTGCTTGCTTCGGTAAGGGTGTAGCTGCCGGCTTTGAGCTGGCCGCTGCCCGTGAGCCAAACAATGGGTTCGAGCACAGTGGTAAAACCAATGAGGCTGATTTCTATTTGCATGGCTTCGGAAGCCACGGCTTTTACCGTAAACTCACCCAATTTATTACTGATACCTACGGCAGAAAAGGTATCTGTCTTGGTTTCATTTTTTACAAGTGTGTACACCGACACCGTGGCGGCTTCCAGTGGTTTGCCATTGCTGCCTTTTACGGTACCACTTACCAGCACGGTTTGTTTTTGAGCCACGGCCAACAGGCTGCTACACAACATTACAAACAGGAAAAACCAACGGCGGCTAACGATGGAGCGGGAGTGAAAATGCGTCATTTGAAAAAACATGCTGTATCGGACGATGATTGTGTTGCTATCCAGTACACACAAGCTGTTAAAGTGGTTGGCTGTAGGGCAAAAAAAATCCCCGCCTACGCAGGGATTCGCAATAAAAAACTTGTTAATTATTTCAAGTCAATAAAACCATCAAACACTTTTTCGGCAGGGCCGGCCAGCCACACGTCTTCAAACACATCATCGTCTTTGCGGTCAAATTCTACATAGAGCTTGCCGCCCTTGGTGCGAATGTCCACGTGGTTGAAGCCGCGGTCGTTGTGGGCATTGGCGATAGCCGCAGCCGTTACGCCGGTGCCACAACTGTTGGTTTCGTCTTCCACGCCCCGTTCGTAGGTGCGTACATATAGTTTGGTGCTGCTGAGGGGTTCTACAAAATTCACGTTTACACCGTCGGCTTTAAAGCGGTCGCTGTAGCGGATGCTGCGGCCTTCGCTTACCACATCCAGTTCGGTTATATGGTCTACACTTTTTACAAAATGCGGAGAGCCGGTATCCAGCAGGTCGTAATTGCCGTTGCGTTCGAGGCTGCTCACGTTTTTCATTTTCAACCGTACCCAACCGTTCAACTCAATAGAAGCATAGTGTTCGCCATCCACCGCTATGAATTTGAATTCACTTTTGTGAATGCCCATTTGGTGGGCAAACTTCACCAGGCAGCGGCCACCATTGCCACACATGCTGCCTTCTTTGCCGTCGGCATTGTAGTATACCATGCGGAAATCGTAGCCGGGAGCGTTGCGCAGTTCCATCAATCCATCGGCGCCGATACCAAAATGCCTGCGGCACAAAAACGCTACCTGCTCGGTAGTCAGTTGTATTTTTTCGTCACGGTTATCAATCAGCACAAAATCGTTGCCGGTGCCGTGGTACTTGTAAAAATGAATTTTCATGAAAAGCTTGTCGTTCAGTTTTTCAAATGGCTCAGTCAATCTGAACCACAAAAGGATGAAATGTTTGCCGGGCAAAGCCTGACATCGGTCAGTCGATGGCCGCTATTTTATCCAGCGCATTTTCAATCAGGTTGGTTACGGCTTTGCCGCCATCTGCCGAAAAGGTTTTGCTTACCCGGTTGGCTACCACGGCATTGAGGCTGAGGCAGTGGTGGCCCAGCAAACGGCCGAGGCCATAAATGGCGCTGGTTTCCATTTCAAAATTGGCAATGCGATGGGCACCACTGCTGAAATGGGTAAAGGCTTCAATCAATCCGGGATTGCGCAGGCCAAGGCGCAGCACCCGGCCCTGCGGCCCGTAAAAACCAGGACAGGTAACGGTGATGCCTTGATGATAACCTTCTACAAAATGCTTGAGCAACTGCACACTGCAGGCAGCGAGGTAGGGCTGCGAAAACTGGCTGCCAAACTGCGTTTGCGTTACAAATTGCTGCAGCAGGCCCACTTCTTCTTCGGTTTGCTCAAAAGCGTAATAGTGCAGCAGGTTGTCGATGCCGAGGCCATGCGTACCTGCCACCCAGCTATCCACGGGAATATCGGCTTGCAAAGAACCACAAGTGCCCAGGCGAATGATGTTGAGGGAAGTTTTTTCCGATTTTTCTTCTCTTGTATTCAGGTCAATGTTCACCAGCGCATCCAGTTCGTTCAATACGATATCAATGTTGTCGGTACCAATGCCACTGCTGATAACGGTGATGCGTTTGCCTTTATAAGTACCCGTGGCAGACACAAATTCGCGGTGCTGCCTGCGAACTTCAATGGTATCAAAGTAGCGGCTTACCACGGCCACACGGTCGGGGTCGCCCACGGTAATCACGGTGCCGGCCAGTTCTTCGGGCCGTAAATCGATATGGTACAAAGCGCCACGGCTATTGATAATCAGTTCACTTTCAGCAATACGTTTCATGTCTAAACCCACTGGGCATTTTAAGTATTCAAAAGGGGTAAAAAGCAGATGCCCGTTGGGTAAAAAAGTATACCGTGTGTGCACCATTTTTGCGACTGCAATATCCGCAAACAACGGCACTTTGAATTTTCAATTTTTCATAAAGTTTGTTTCCCCTAATTTCGCAATCCCAAAACAGGAACACCTGTTGGGTAATTGACAAAAGGTACCGTGGCCGAGAGACTAGGCAGAGCTCTGCAAAAGCTCGTACAGCGGTTTGAATCCGCTCGGTACCTCAAGCTTTAAAAATGAAAATGATTACCTCCGGGTAATCATTTTTTATATCTGCGTGTTGCTTATTTGGCAAACCGCCTAAAAACGATTTTTTATGCAACTTTCCCTGCGCAATTGGATTGGACTGGCTGTGAGTGTAGCCCTCATTGTTTCTTGTTTTTTAAACTGGACCTGGTATCCTGATATTCAGAAATATTTCACGGGCTTTTTTACAGAAAAAAACTACTACGGCAAGCCGGCGTACTTCCTGATTTCAATGGCGGCAATTGGCGTGGCTGCACATGCTTTTCGTAAGGTGTGGCTGTACCGTGTCAACCTTGCAGCTTCGGGCCTCGCCATGGCATTTGCCATCCGCACCTTTCTGCTGTTTACCAGTTCGTACGATGGGTATCTACCAGAGAAACAATTGGGCATTTATGTTATGCTCATTGCCTCCATCCTCAATATTGTAACTGCCATGACCAGTATGAACAAACCATCGAAAGCAAAAGCTGAAAGCTGAAAGCCAAAGGCAGAGAGCAAAAAACTCCGTGTCCTCCTCACCTCTGTGCGAAAAAACTCCTTGGCAAGAAAAGCCGAAAGCTTACAGCTCTTTCCTCATTTTGTAATCATTCATATAAAACCCCGCACCAATGGGGTAATCGCCCTGGTCGTAAATCTGGTAACCGAGGTGTTGGTAAAAACCAACAGCCTTGTTGTTGCGATTGACGTTTAAAATGAGGGATTGGGCGCCCTTAGATTTTGCCAAATTTTCTACCTCTGTAATCAGTGTTTTACCCGCACCTTTTTGTTGCAAAAAAGGAAGCACATACAGTTTGTGCAGTTTCCATTCGCTGCCCGCTACCGGGCCATAACCCGCAAAGCCAATGGGTTTGCCATCTGCTTCAGCTATCAAAAACTGATGCCTTTCTTCCGTCATTTGGCACCGCAATACTTCCTCGCTATACATCATGTGGAGCATGTATTGCATTTGCCGGGGTGATAAAATATCGGCGTAAGCAGTGGGCCATACAAGGGCTGCCAAATGCTGGATGCTGGCGATGTCGGCAGTAGTGGCAGATTGGATGTGCATGGCTTACAACAACTTCAAAAACAGGGGAGGTGCCTGGTATAATTTTTTCGTTTTCGGATGCTGTACAATGATGGCTTCAAATAGCAGCTCTTCTTTTGATTGCACATATTCCTTCATTTCGGCTTGCCATGCTTCTGGTATGCGAGGGCTATCGTACACATCTACCGCCTGAAAGTTGGCAATGATTTTTCGCTTGCCGGTTTTGATATCATCGGAGGCTTCTTTTTTGCGCCAGCCAAACCGAAAACTCACCACCTGCATGGCTGTGCCCGTGGCTGTGTCCGTTACTACTAACGGAGCATTTAACACCAGCTTCCAATCGCTGATGAGCACAGGCATTCCTTTTTTGTAAGGACCAAACCGTACCTGCATTTTGGGCATAGCGGTATCGGCAGCGGTGAGCTTAGGTGTTGCAGTTGCGGGCTTGGCTTTTGCTGCCGGCTTGGTTTGTGCCAAACCGGTAGCACCCAGCACAGCTATCAGGAACATCCATAACGTGAAATGCTTCATGCGATTCGTATTTGCTTAGCCTAACGTTGCCAAACTTTCTTCTATTGTTTTGATACGGGCTTCGGCATCGGCTTTCTTTTTTTGCTCAATGGCCACCACTTCGGGTTTGGCATTGGCTACAAAACGTTCGTTGCCCAGTTTCTTCATTACCGTATCCAAAAAGCCTTGCTGGTAAGCCAGGTCTTTGAGCAGTTCAGCTTTTAGCGCAGCGGTATCAATTTCTCTTTCCGATTCAATGAAAAACTTTTCGCTTTCGATGGCTACCACCACGGTGTTGGCCACGGCTTCTTGTGTATAGAAAAGATCGGTGGCGTTTACCTGCTTTTTCAATACCGAAGCAATGCTTTCGTAATTCGATTGTACTGCCGTTTGAATGTGCAGCTTGATAGGATCTTTTGGCTTAATGTTGTTTTTCACCCTTGCTTCCCGCAGGGTAGAAATCACCTGCTTCAGCAGTTCGCCTTGCTGCAACAGTGCCGCATTGGGTGTGCCTGCAGGCGTCCATAAATGAGTGCACAAATCATCGGTACGTTGTGCCAGGTTGTGGTACAATTCTTCGGTAATGAACGGCATGAAGGGATGCAACAATTCCAAGAGTTCATCAAAATATTGAACCGTTTTGTTGTACACTTCTGCACTGATGGGTTGCTCAAAGCCAGGCTTCACCCACTCGAGGTACCAGCTACAGAAATCGTCCCAAATCAATGAGTACACAGTTTTTAAAGCTTCGCTCAGGCGGAACTGGCTCATGAGTCCGTCGAGCTCCTGCTTCACCTGTTGCAAGCGGGCACCAAACCATTCCACCGCAAACTGGCTGTCGGCCAATTGTGCGGCATTGTCTGCCTGGCGGCCTTCCCACATTTTCACCAGCTTCATGGCATTCCACAACTTGTTGTTGAAGTTGCGACCCTGTTCCAGTGAGCTTTCATCAAACAACAAATCGTTTCCGGCAGGCGATGCAATGAGGATGCCAAAGCGAACAGCATCGGCGCCATATTTATCTATGAGGCCAAGCAAGTCGGGGCTATTGCCCAGCTGCTTGCTCATTTTGCGGCCCTGCTTATCACGCACCATGCCAGTGAAGTACACATCTTTGAACGGCCGCTTTCCTTCGTATTCGTAGCCGGCCATAATCATGCGGGCTACCCAAAAGAAAATGATATCCTGACCCGTTACCAGCGTGGTAGAAGGGTAGTAGTATTTCGCATCGGCGTTGCCGGGATTGCTGATGCCCTTGAACACTTCCATGGGCCAGAGCCAGCTGCTGAACCAGGTGTCGAGTACATCTTCATCTTGAGAAAGACCACCGACAACGGACGACGGACGACCGAATTTATCTTGATGAATAGTCTCCGCTTCTTGTTCAGTTGCGGCCACTACATAATTGCCGTCAGCATCGTACCAGGCAGGTATGCGCTGGCCCCACCAGAGCTGGCGGCTAATGCACCAATCTTTAATGTTGCTCAACCAGTGGCGGTAGGTATTCTTCAGTTTCTCCGGGTGAAATTGAATGGTGTCGTTCAATACATCTTCCAGCACCTGCGGGTTCTTCTCCATGAACGCAGTCATGTTGATGAACCACTGCAAACTCAGCTTGCTTTCAATAATGGCGCCGGTACGTTCGCTGGTACCTACCTGTCCGCGGTAATCTTCTTCTTTTACCAACTGGCCCAGTGCGGCTATGTCTTGAGCAATTTTTTTGCGCAGCTCAAAACGGTCCATACCGTTGTAGGCCCGCACTTGTGCTGAAGGATTTTCTTCCATCAATTCGGCGGTGGTAAACTTGCCTGATGCATCAAGGGTGTCGATGGCTTTCAGGTTGTGTTTCAACCCCAGCATGTTGTCGTTCTTATCGTGTGCCGGCGTAATTTTTAATGCACCGGTACCAAACTCGGCATCCACATATTCATCGGC
This sequence comes from Chitinophagaceae bacterium, assembly GCA_020848815.1. Classification (GTDB taxonomy): domain Bacteria; phylum Bacteroidota; class Bacteroidia; order Chitinophagales; family Chitinophagaceae; genus Phnomibacter. The sequence goes on from JADLHL010000187.1 coordinate 12,002, forward strand.
AATAATGGGAATGCAGCGGTTAATGATGGGAACGATGACTTCTTTACCTACCAATGTTGAATAACGTTCGTCGGTTGGGTTTACACAAATAGCCACGTCGCCCAAAATGGTTTCGGGGCGGGTGGTAGCCACCGTCATGCCACCGGGTGTGCCATCGGCAAAAGGATAAGTAACGTAGTAGAGCTTGCTGTCAATTTCTTTGAAAATCACTTCCTCATCACTCAACGCTGTCAAACCCACAGGGTCCCAGTTGACCATGCGTTTGCCGCGGTAAATGAGGCCTTTGTTGTACAGGTCGATGAACACTTTTATCACCGACTGATAATAGTCGGGGTCCATGGTAAAACTGGTGCGGTCCCAATCGAGGCTGCAGCCCAGTTTTTTGAGTTGTTGTAAAATGATGCCGCCATATTTCTCTTTCCACTCCCAGGCGTATTTGAGAAACTCATCGCGGCTGAGCGACGATTTGGCAATACCTCTTTCGCGGAGCATGCCCACCACTTTGGCTTCGGTAGCAATGCTGGCATGGTCGGTGCCCGGTACCCAGCAGGCATTTTTGCCCTGCATGCGGGCACGGCGAATAAGTATATCCTGAATGGTATTGTTGAGGCAGTGGCCCATGTGCAACACACCGGTCACATTGGGCGGCGGAATAACTATGGTATACGGCTCCCGATGGTCGGGGGTGCTGTGAAAATATTGCTTGTCCAGCCAGTGCTGGTACCACTTGGTTTCGGCTTGTTGATGCTCAAAGTTTTTGCTCAGTTCCATATCAATATAATATAAGCTGCCGGGCAGCGGGGCGCAAAAATAACGAATGCGAAAGGCATTTACACCGAAACCCTTTTGCAGGGTATATTTACCCTACTTCAAATTTGTTGTATGGTACGCTTTCGGGCATTGTATGGTTGGCTGCTTCTGTTAAGTAGTGTTTGTTTTCAGTTGGTTGGTTCGGCGCAACAATCCGACAGCCTTCGTATTACTGCCGACAGCATACAGCAAAAACAGCCGGGTCCGGGTGTGGTCATAGATTCGGAACGAATTTCCCGCCGCATTGATTCTGTGCGGAGAACCCAAAACCGGAATGATACGGCATTGGTGAATAAGCTGAACAAAATGGAAGACTATGCGAATGTGTTGAGCAATATGGCCAACAAAATTTCCCGCATGGTAGATACGACAGAAATGCTGGACGCATTGTCGAATATTGAAGATCAAATATTGCTGGCGAAAGAAGGGATAAATAGCCGCTGGCACGAACCCAACCTGCGCAATATGGTAGCCACCAAAGTGCTGCTCACAGAAGTATTGCGCCACTTGGAAAGCTGGCAAAAAACCGTGAGTGTTTCTAATAAAGAGTTGGTGATAATGCGACAATTTCTCGATTCGCTACGCAACGATAGTGCGTTGAGGGTTGTGCCCAGAGATTCGGCTTTGGCGCAACAATATAGCTCACGTATTGTGGATTTATTACGCAGGTACAAACCCATGGATAGTGTAGTAAATATTTACATGATTGAAGTGGGCATGATTCAGGGACGCATTGTAAGGAACTTGTTGGACGTAAAAGATCAACTGGCTGTAATTGATGTGGCTGTAAAATCAATGCGGACGCATTACTTTAATAGAGATGCGCCACCTATTTGGGCCAGTAAAGGAAAGCATTCCATCAGCAATGTAATAAGCACCAGTTTAGGCAAAGCAACATTGGTGCTGTCTTATTATTTGCGCAGTTCTACCAATGCCACAATGCTGGCATTATTGGTCTTTGCTTTGCTCTGGTTGGTGATTCGGGTGATGAAAACAAAATTGCAAAAGGCACACAAAGAGTTGGTGCTTACACAGTTCATGCCACACGTACATAGGTCGGCTATGCTTACCGCATTGTTTGTTTCATTAAGCGTAGCGCAGCTGTTGTTTGGCAATGTGCCCATGGTTTTTTTGCAATCTCTTTGGATATTAATGTGGATTTCTATTACCTACCTTTTTTGGCAAGACCTGAACAAGGAATGGCAAAAAGTTTGGATTGGTTTTGGGCTTCTTTTTTTATGGGCCTGCCTGGAAAACCTGGTACTGGAAAGTAGCCCGTTTGAAAGGTGGCTCATGTTGTTGGTGAGCATCGGTGGTATGCTGCTGTGTATTCATATGGTGCGGTTGTACAAAAAACAAAATGTACAAGCACCTTATTTTCTGTTTTTCTCCGGCTTATTTATGCTGCAAGAAGGATTGGCAGCAATTGCCAATATGGCTGGTGCGTATACATTTGGCCGGGCCATGGCAGTGGGTGGATATTTCAATCTGGTGATAGGGTTCATGTTTTTTCACGGTATTACATTGGTGAAGGAGTTGATTGTACTTTCATATGAGTATTATCGCAGAAACGACAGGTTGTCTTCCGTGGTGAATCTGCTGGTGATTAAGCAACGGGCAGAAGAGTTTCTGCCATGGGTAGCATGGGCTGGTTGGTTTATTGTGTTTGCTAAAAACCTGAATTTTTATGATGTGATGATTGCAGTGGTTAAATCTTTTCTTACAGAAGAGAGGGTTTTGGGTAACATCGTTTTCAGCTTTTCCAGTGTGGTTATTTTCTTCATTACTATTTGGCTATCTACTGTCATTGCGCAGTTTGTGGCATTCTTGTTGGGCGGCAATAATTCCACGGTTTCCAATATTCAAAAAACTCGGTTTAGTAGTTTAATACTCGTTTCTAAGCTGGGCATTATTTCTTTGGGCTTAATCATCGCTTTTGCAGCCTCTGGCATTCCATTAGATAAAATCACCATCATCATTGGTGCATTGGGTGTAGGTATTGGTTTTGGTTTGCAAAACATTGTGAACAACCTGGTAAGCGGGGTTATACTGGCATTCGAAAAGCCCATTCAAATTGGTGATCAGGTAGAAGTAGGTGGGATGCTTGGAAAAATAAAAGAAATAGGCATCCGCAGTTCCAAACTGGCTACGTTTGAAGGCGCTGAAGTCATCATACCCAATGGCGATTTGATTAGTCAGCAAGTGGTGAACTGGACCCTGAGCAACAACCACCGACGTGTTGAAATTATTGTGGGCGTGAAGTATGGCAGCAACCTGCTGGATGCTAAAACCATTTTAGAAAAAGTATTGCTTGATAATGAAAAGGTTGACAAGCATCCTATGCCGCTGGTATTAGTGCATCAATTCAATAATAGTTCTATTGATTTTCGACTACTATTCTGGACGGATATCAGCTTGTGGGTAGAGTTGAAAAGCGAAATTATGCTGGGCGTAGATCAGGCATTCCGCAGTGCCGGTATCGAAATTCCATTCCCACAACAAGATGTGTATATCAAGCAAATGCCCGACACGCTGAAAGCTTAAGGGGTGGTCGTTTTTTCCGCTGTAGCCGGAGCGTCTATTTCAAGCGGTATTTCTGTACCAAAAAAACTGAAAGCAATTTGTGCACCTACATTATCTGCCGTTGAAAAAAGTAGTTTTCTGCTGAAGAGAATAATGCCTTTTTGATTGTACACATCAATATTGGCAGAATATTTACTTCCTTTTTTACTGAATTGCACAACGGCTTTTGGAATGCTGCTGTTGTCATTGGAAGTAATATTACACTGTCGGATATCAGCTTGCACCTGATTGGTTACTTTATCTGCCAAGCCACTAAATTGTACCTGCATGCTAAACGGCAGATTACTGAATGGAATGATGGTTGGATAATGCTCAAACAGCAGCTGTTGAAACTGAATGGCTTTTGCTTCGTCATTGTCACGAACAGCCTGTTCCCACAGCCCCTCGTACAACCTGGCCATAAACAGTTTTTCATGGGCAGTGTCTACTACAGCACTGGTGAGTGTTTTGTATGTATCTGCAGCTTGCTGGTATTTTTTTTGCGTCCATAGCAATCGGCCTTCGTATAGTTTAAAGTAAGGCTTGATTTTTTCCCGTGGGTCCAGGCTGGCATACTCATGCATGAGCTTGCCAAAATACCTTGGACTAAACCGGTGCATGAGTGAAAAAACTTCATCGTAACTCACAGTGCTTTCACCACAAAACAAATCGTAAATAATGCGACTTCTTTCAGGATTTAAAATCAACTGATTGGCGAGTAAATATTCATGCACATATTGCTGTGCCTGCAGCGATGCTACTTCGTACAACCACTTGGGATGGTACCACCAATTGGGGTGGAGAAACTTGGTGGCTGCTATTTGTTTTTCGAACCAGATCAGTTTCAATACACCAATGGTAAACTCATATTGAGGTTGTGTAAGGGTAGTGCCAATGTGAATCTCTTTAAAATGTGCCGCTTTATCTAAGGTGAGCCAGGCACTGTCTAATTGCCCGTTGTACAAATAACTTCTTGCCAGTGCAATATTGTACCAACCAAAGCCCGGCGATGAATTGGAATATTGAATGGCTTCCCGGGCAATATCCATGGCGGCAACGGTTTTGCCTGCATATATCTGGAGTGTGGGCAGGTAGTAGTAGGGCTCCATCAAATACTTGATGCCACCATATTTATACTTGTCACGGTTGTACATTTCAGCAGCAGTTGCAAACTCACCCATTTCTGCTTTCAGGCTGCCATAGTTGTTCCAGCTTACACTTCCGTTTGCAGCCAGCTGCTCATAATAATAAGTACTGCTATCGTAGTTTTTCAGGTAGGAGTGAATCAACGATAGGTTGTGGTAAATACTCAGTTTGTCTGGTATACTTTGATAGTCGCCAAACCAAAGGTCATTGTTAGGTTTATTGCGGTCAATAAAACCTAAACCATCGTAGCATAACTGCAAAGCCAGTTGTTCATTTTCAGCCACGCTATTGCGTAAAAAAGCAAACTGCTTTTTGGTATAAAAACGATTACGATGCACCAGCCACGACATGCGGCTGTACAATAAACTGTAATGGTCTTTTCGAAAATCTTTCGTTTGTACCCGTTGTATAACCCACCATGCACTATCAGGCATTTCAAGGTTTTCATACACTTCTCGTAGTGCACCAGCAATGTTCAAATAATCGGCATAGCGCAAATTATTGACCGTGTACGTGTACGGGTCGTTGTAAATGGTAGCCAGCAAACCGCCGTAGTCTTTCTCCATCAGGTAAAACGACTTACGCAAAATGGGCAAAGCTTTTTGCAAACCACTCACATCGGCTGATCTGTCATGCAGGTACAATCCTTGAAACATCCAACCCACATAATACGTGCTGTCGAGGCGCACAAACTCCTTGCCTCTGGGCAACGCATCTTTTTCCGTTGGCGATACGCCCATTCGCTTCGCATCTATCTCATACCGGGCAGCAGCATTTTGTGCATGGCTGTTCAGTACAAGCATCAGCAGTGGTAAAGTGAATATGTAGCGAATGAGCAACTTCATAAAAAGTACGTTACTGTGTTATGCGCAGTTTATGTAAACGATCCATTTCTGTTTTCAAGATGCCGGGCAAAGCATTGGCTTTGGCCTCTTTGTTTCGGTACATCAGGCGGTGGTCCAGCACCGGAATCGTGAGGTCGAAGATGTCATCTTCGGTCACAAAAGTGCGGCCGTTGACCAATGCGTATGCTTTCAGGCATTTTAAAAAGTTGATGCCGCTACGGGTGGAAGCGCCGAGAATAATTTCGGGATGACGACGTGTTTCCCACACAATATTGCGTACGGCTTTTACCAGCTCTTCGTGAATAGTTACCTGCTCTGCCTGCTCTTGCAAATTCAAAATTTCTTGCATGCTCAGCACTTGCTGAATGTGCTGCAGGTTGTTGGCAATGCCTAAGTAGTTGTTGTAGATTTCCAACTCCGTTGTTTCATCTACATATCCGAAAATAATTTTGATAGAAAAGCGGTCCAGCTGTGCAGCGGGCAACGGATAAGTTCCCTCCATTTCTACAGGGTTTTGAGTAGCAATGGTGAAGAACAGCTTATTGAGTTTGTACGTGGTATCACCAATGGTGATTTGGTTTTCGGCCATACACTCCAGCAATGCCGATTGTACTTTTGGTGAAGCCCGGTTGATTTCATCGGCCAGCAGTACGTTGGTAAACAACGGACCTTTTTTGAAGACGAATTCTTTTTTGTCTTCGTCGTAAATGTGCGAACCGATAAGGTCCATCGGCAGCAGGTCGGGCGTAAACTGAATGCGTTTGAAACCCACACTGCTATCGCCACCCATAGCACCGCTGATGCTTTGTGCCAGCGTTTTGGCCATTACGGTTTTCCCCGTGCCTGGGTTGTCTTCCATTAAAATATGGCCCTTCGCCAGCAAGGCAGTCAAGATGTATTTGATTTGGTTGCGTTTGCCTTTGATAACGGTTTCAATATTATCAACCAATTGTTGCAGGTGCTGCATGGCCATTTCGGTTGCCTGAGTTTGCTCCATGGTGTTGTGTTTTATTGGCGGGTGGTTATGATGCGTATAAAGAAGGTTTGCTAAAGAAACTGATGCTACGGCGTAGGTTGAGCATGTGTGAAAAACGATGCTTGAATGGCAATTGTTTGCTCACCGTGTGAAGGGTAGAAGGATAACAAGTTGCTGCTATTTCCAGGTCGCGGCTGTTGAGCGGTTGCTTGCTGTATTTTAATTTTTGATATACCTGCATGAAACTTTCCAGCTGTGTGCCAAATTGTGCATCTACTTGTTGGCGGGCAAACTGCACGGGTGACAAACCTGTTTTTTCAATTCCCATTTGATGCAGGTAATACATCATGCTTAGGTAACGCCAGTATTGTTGTGTGGCTGGCTTGCCGGCTGTGGCAGCTCGCATACGCAGGTATTGGAAAATGAGCCAGGGCAATGCCAGCAACAATACAATCGCGGCAACAGTACCAATGGCAAGGTTGCGCCAAATGGCATTCCAGTCGGTGGGCTTTTCTGGTACTGCTTGTTTATCCAGCGCCGCTTTTTCTTCTTCCGTCAGCATGATTTTGATTTCATCAATCGGTGCTGGTGTGGGAAAGCGTTGCAGCAATGTAGTTGCGTTATCCGCTTCAGTAGGTTCAATTTCTTTAAAGGTGTTGGCATAAGAAACCGCAACAATTTGTTGGCCTTTTTCCAATGCACTCAAATTAACCACGCCGGTGTCGTGGGTAATTTTTGCCATACTCACATCCATCAGCCAGGGCTGTGTTGGCTTTAGTTCGTAGGGCTGATCCCAGTACAACATCTTCTCCAATTGCATGGTTACTTTTTTCGCCGCCGTGTCTTTACTTACAACGGTACCATTGGCTACCAGCCATGCAGTTTGTGTTGCCAATGGAGGTGTTTGGTCGGGTTGTGGTGCTTGTTGTTGTTCGGCATCGGGCACGGTGGTGTCAAAATCTATCCAGCCATAACCCGGAAAATAAACCTGCACCCATGCATGTGCCTGATCTTCGTAAAACCAATACCAGCCGGGGTTTTTATTGCTGCGGTCGACGGTCATAAAGCCGGTGGCAATGCGGCTTGGTATGCCGAGTGAACGCAACAAAAACAACGTGGCTCCTGCATAGTAAGCACAGTACCCTTTTTTATTGTCGAATAAAAAGTAGGTGAGTTTGTTGGCGCTGGGTATGCCGGGTACGCCGGGGTTGTCGGAGTATTTAAAAGTTGGTTGACCGTTTTCGTCTTTGCGCATAAAAAAGTCTCGCATGGCAATGGCTTTGTCCACCGTGGTGTTGGCGCCGGTTTCTGCTACAATGCTTGCTGCCAGTGCCCGTATGCTGTCGTATTCTTCGCCGTAAGGCATGCTGGTATAGTACTGCATAAATGCAGCATTCGTTTGGCTGTAGTCTGGTGCCTCCCGTAGTATGCGGAAGCGTTCTTCCTGAAACTGCTCCAGCCATTGGGCGCCGGCGGGGTTGTACAC
>JADLHL010000188.1 GCA_020848815.1 Chitinophagaceae bacterium
ATTATTGCCCGATTTCCTGAAGATGGCAGAGCAGGCCACGGCCACCACAGTGCCAGCGGCATTATGGCCCGTTTGGGTTATGAAGCAGCAGGCAATGCCGATGAGTTTACCGACCAGTTTGGCAAAGGTGCCCGTGTATGGCAGCCCAAGCGGGTGCTTTGGAACACGTTCAATTTTGGCAGCGCCAATACCATTGATAGTACCAAACAGTTTTCCGTAGAAGTAGGGCAGTACAATACGCTGACTGGTAAAAGCATTGGTGAACTGGCCGGTGAAAGCCGCAGCCAGCACAAGAGCCAAGGCTTTGGCGTAAGTCGCCAGCGGGGTAATTCAAAAGAATATTTTAGCCTGGTGGCCGGAGAGCCGGTGAAGCAAGGATTGATGGATGGCGTAACCACCAGTTGGGACCGGGTGAAAAATGCGGAGGGCATTGAAGCCATGATCAACGGCATCATTCGCCTGTACGATATGGAGCATCCTGATGCCAGTATTCCGGCATTGCTGCAATTGAAATCGAGGTTGCTGGCCATTCAACCTTACGACCAATGGGTGAAAATAAAACTGCGGGATTTGGACCGCATTATTCAGCACTGTGCTGGAATTTATGCAGAAGCCATTGTAACGCAACCTGCAGTGGTAACGGGCGATTCTGCCAAGCTGATGCTGAACATCATCAACCGGTCAGATTTTCCCATGAGCATCCGTACCATTGGTTTCAACGATAAAATTCAAGATGTCAAAAGATCTTTAGAGCCAAATGTGTGGACACAAGTACTTTATTCTGCACCCATGGGCAACAGTGTGCTGGAAACGCAGCCTTACTGGTTGCGGATGCCCAAGAAAGATGGCATGTTTGATGTGCAAGACCAACAGTTGATTGGCAGGGGTGAAAATGAGCCGCCAACATTGGAAGTTGCACTTGCTTTGGGCAACCGTGTCATCAAAGTGTATCCCAGCATTCAATACAGAGTGGTTGATCCGGTAAAAGCAGAATTGTACAATCCGATACACGTCACCAATCCGTTCTTGTTATACAACGATCCTGGTGTGTTGTTGTTTCGCAAAAACAGCAGCGACAGTGCTACGTTGCAGGTAAATATTCAATCGATAAAAGTCGCCAATGCCGCGTCGCCCAACATTTTGCTAAGTGGTACCAACTCTGGCTACAAGCAGCAAATGCCACAGTCGGCTATGCAGTTTGCTGCCAACGATAAAAAAACAATTACCCTGAAAGTACCCAATTACATGAAGGGTACAGGTAAAGAAGAAGATGTGCTGCATTTGTCGTTCAAACCCGGTGGCAGCTTTGGTGATGCCGAGTTTTTCAATGCCCGCCGTATGATTGAATACGATCACATTCCCACACAAACCTGGCACTATCAGGATGTAGTGAAAGTGCTCCACATTGATTTGAAAACCGTTGGCAAAAAGATTGGCTACCTGCCTGGTGCCGGCGATAAAATTCCGGAGGCATTGTTGCAAATGGGCTATCAGGTAACCGAGTTGAAAGAAGCCGATTTGAAACCCGAATTACTGAAGCAATACGATGCTGTGGTGATGGGGGTACGTGCCTACAACATTCACGGTTATCTGGCACAAGCCTACGAAGGTTTGATGACCTACGTGAAGAATGGTGGCAACCTGATTGTACAATACAACACCAACAATTTCATTAGTTCGTTGAAAGGGAAGATGGCGCCATACGCATTCAGCATTGGCCGTACCCGCATTACCGATGAGCAATCGCCGGTGCAGTTTTTATTGCCCAATCATCCGGTGTTGAATTTTCCCAATAAAATCACCACTAAAGATTTTGAAGGCTGGGTGCAGGAGCGAAGTGTGTACCATGCAGAAGGATTGGATGCCAACTGGCAATTGCCTTTGGGCCTCAATGATCCCAATGAACCCATGCAAAATGGTAGCCTCGCCATTGCGCCATATGGCAAAGGCAACTTTGTGTACACTGCTCTGGTTTTCTTCCGCGAACTGCCAGCCGGTGTACCCGGCGCCTACCGCTTGTTGGCCAATCTCTTGGCATTGCCCAAACATTAGCGTAGTGTTGCTGAAGCATTTCCATTATCATTAATTTGTATTCATGCGACGTCCCGAAATATTGCTCATCATTGCTGCGGTGTCTGGTTTAATCATTGGCAAACTCATCAAAAATTTTCGATGGGGTTTCCTCATTGGTGTCATCATTGCGGCTTTGTATGCATTTGGAAAACCTTACAAAAAACAACGTGATTAATGCGGGAGCCTGGCCGTAAATATTGGCAAGTATGGTACATATTGGTACTGGCATTTCTGCTGTTGCAGATTTGGTGGTTTACCTATCTCAGTCAATTGTTTCAATAAACCTTCAAGAGTTGCATCATGGCTGTATTAGATTGGGTGGTGTTGATTGCTACGCTGGCGGGTATCATTACTTATGGCCTGTACAAAAGCCGTCATGAAAAAACGCTGGAAGGCTATTTCTTAAGCAGCCGCAGCATGCCCTGGTGGTTGGTATTGCTGAGCATTATGGGTACACAGGCCAGTGCCGTTACATTTCTCTCAGCGCCGGGCCAGGCCTATACCGATGGCATGCGTTTTGTGCAATACTATTTTGGCTTGCCCATTGCCATGATTGTGATCAGCGCCTTTTTTGTACCCATTTTTCACAAGCTGAAAGTGTACACTGCCTATGAGTTTTTAGAGCAGCGCTTCGATTTAAAAACAAGAACCCTCACTTCATTTCTCTTTTTACTGGGCCGTGGTTTATCTACCGGTATTAGTATTTATGCACCAGCCATTATTATAAGCAGTTTGCTGGGTTGGAATATTTACCTCACCAATTTGGTGATGGGTGGTTTGCTCATCATTTACACCGTAAGTGGTGGTGCCAAATCGATTGCTTACACACAGCAGTTGCAGTTCTTGCTCATTATGGGCGGTATGGTGATTGCTGCTGTAGTAGCCGTGCAATTGTTGCCGGCAGGTGTTGGTTTTACAGAAGCCATTGCCACTGGTGGCAGCATGGGTAAAATGAACATCATTACCAGTGGTATCACTGAAAAAGGCTTCGACTGGAAAGACCGCTACAATATGTGGAGTGGTGTAATTGGTGGCTTCTTTTTAGCACTCAGTTATTTTGGTACCGACCAAAGCCAGGTGGGCCGCTATCTCACAGCCCGCAGCATGAAAGAAAGCCGCATTGGCCTGCTCATGAATGGCTTGGTAAAAGTGCCCATGCAGTTTGTGATTTTAATGGTGGGTGTATTGGTATTTGCCTTTTACCAGTTCAATCAGGCACCCATTTTTTTCAACCAAACATTGGTGAAAGAAGCCAAGACCACTGCGTTTGCACCTGCATTGAATAAGCTGGAATCGGAGTACAATTTACTGCAAGAACAACGCAACAAGTTGAGAAATCAACGTCCTGTTGCCGAAGGTATTCATGTTGATACCATGCAGCAGGCAGTGGAGCAAAACTACCAACAGTTGCAATCGTTGCGCAAAGAATACGCTGGCGTATTGAAGCAAGCTGTACCCAATGGCGAAACCAGCGACACCAATTATATCTTTTTGTATTTCGTGACGCAAAACCTGCCGAAAGGCTTGGTGGGCTTGCTCATTGCTGTGATTATTTTGGCTGCATGGGGTAGCATTGCTGCGGCCCTCAATTCGTTGGCCAGCAGTACTGTCATTGATATTCACCACAAAGTGGTGAATAAAAACTGCGACGAAAAAACGTCGTACAAACTCAGCTGGCAATACACGTTGGGCTGGGGTTTGTTCAGCATAGCCGTAGCCATGTTTGCTACCAATATGGGCAGCTTAATTGAGGCAGTCAACATTTTAGGGTCACTTTTTTACGGCGTTATCCTCGGCATTTTTCTGGTCGCTTTTTTCATTAAAAAAGTAAAAGGCGATGCTGTTTTCTGGAGTGCTGTAGTAAGTGAACTGTTGGTGGTAACCATTTACAAAATGGAAATTGTGTCGTTTCTCTGGCTCAATCTCATTGGCGCTGCGCTGGTTATTTTCATCGCCATTCCTTTTCAAACCTTGCTGCAAAAACAGCCAGCCGAAAAGCCTGTGGGATAACAGGCTTAACCACGCAGCCATCATTATTACCAATGGTGCATAATTCCGCAGTAAAATGCGGTAAGCCGCCATTAACTTTCGTCAAATTTTAATAGCATGGACTACGGTTTTATTGCTCTCATCGTTATTGCGGTATTGTTTGTACTCAGCGGAATCGTTACCGTTCAGCAAGGGTACATTTCTGTTATTACCATGTTTGGTAAATACCGCCGCATTATGCGCCCCGGTCTGAATATCAAAATTCCTTTTCTTGAAAAGGTGTACTCCCGGGTGAGTATTCAAAACCGCAGTGTAGAACTCGAATTCCAAGCTGTTACAATTGACCAGGCCAACGTGTATTTCAAATCGATGCTGCTGTATAGTGTAATGAATGAAGAAGAAGAAACCGTGAAGCGGGTGGCTTTCAAATTCATGAGTGAAAGAGAATTGATGCAGGCCTTGGTTCGCACCATTGAAGGCAACATTCGTTCGTATGTGGCCACTCGCAGGCAGGCAGAAGTATTGGGCTTGCGCCGCGAAATTGTAGAGTATGTGAAAGTAGAAATTGACCAGACCCTCGAAACATGGGGTTATCATTTGCTCGATTTGCAAATCAACGATATCACCTTCGATCAGGCCATTATAGAAAGTATGAGCAGGGTAGTGGCCAGCCACAATATGAAAGCCGCTGCTGAAAACGAAGGTCAGGCATTGCTCATTACCAAAACCCGTGCTGCCGAAGCAGAAGGTAACGCTATTAAGATTGCTGCAGAAGCCGAACGTCAGGCGGCACAATTGCGTGGCCAGGGTGTGGCATTGTTCCGTCAGGAAGTGGCCAAGGGTATGAGCGAAGCTGCGGAAGAATTGAAGCAGGCTAACCTTGATACCAATGTGATACTTTTTAGCATGTGGACGGAAGCCGTGAAGAATTTTGCTGAATACGGCAAGGGCAATGTGATTTTTCTCGATGGCAGTCCCGATGGCATGCAGAACACCATGCAGCGTATTATGGGCATGATGCAAATGAAATCGGAAGAGTCGAAAAAGTAAATCCTGCAGTTGCCGTAAAAAACTGTTAATAGCTTTTGCCGGGTAAATGTTGGATAATTATTTGCCTGCATATTCGTTGATACAAACACAATTTGTTCATTCATGATATTGATATATCAGGCCTTAGCCGATACCATGCAGCAAGTAGCCGCTCAAACCACAGCTACTGCAAAGTCGATTAACCTATGGGAGTTGATAGCTCAGGGTGGTGTGCTTATGATACCACTGGCATTGCTGCTGGTGGCCGCCGTGTATTTTTTTGTAGAAAGAAATATTGCCATCAGCAAAGCTTCCCGTATCGATCCCAATTTCATGAATATTGTGCGGGATCATATCATGAATGGCAACATTACTGCTGCCCGTTCACTGACGAAGAATACAGATCACCCTGTTGCACGAATTATTGATAAAGGCTTGCAGCGGTTGGGCAAACCCATTGATGCCATTGAAAAAAGCATGGAGAATGTGGGCCGTATTGAAATGTACAATATGGAGCGAAACATCAATGTATTGTCGATGATTGCAGGCATGGCGCCGATGTTTGGCTTCTTGGGTACCATTATTGGTATGATTCAGATGTTTTATGAAATTAATAGCACCGGCCGGTTTGAATTGAACAGTATCGCTGGAGGTATTTATGTAAAAATGATTACTTCAGCTACCGGTTTAATTATTGGTTTGATGGCTTATCTTTTTTACAACTACCTCAATACACAAGTAGATAAAACGGCTAATAAAATGGAAGTGGCTTCGGCAGAATTTTTAGATACCCTGCAAGAGCCGCACAAGTAACCGGCATGCAATACTTGCAAGCCTTTGCATGAATTGAACTGCATTGTTGCACCTCTATTCGCATTCACATTTTCAATTGGTTTCATGAATATTCGCCGCAAACTTAAATCACATGCAGAAGTACACACCGGAGCGTTGAACGATATCCTGTTCATCCTCTTGTTGTTCTTTTTAATTGTGAGTACGCTGGCCAACCCGAATGTGGTGAAGGTAGATACACCCCGTGGTAAAAATGATACCAAGGTGAAGCAAACAATTGTGGTGAGCATTGATAAGAACAGGCAAATGTACCTGATGCAAAAACCTATTTCGGCAGACAGCCTGGAAATAGAATTGCAACGCATGATGGCCAACAAAGCCGATACACCTGTAATAGCGTTGAATGTGGACAGTGCCGCTTTTTACGGCGACTTTTTTAAGGCACTCAATGCAGGCAAAAGATTAAAGGCAAAAGTGGTGGCCAATATCAATGCCAATTAATACCGTTGAATATTATTGCTCACTAAAGAGCCATTGCTCTGCATCCTCTTTTTGCAAAAAAACTTTGATAAGCATGCCCCTGTTTACAGCTGCATCTTCATAGAATTTGGCCCGCTCATAGGTGTGGTCGTTGCAAATGAGCACCACACGAATTTCATATTGGGCAAACTGCGCCAGCTGCTCAGCAAGTCGGTACGTTTCAGCTATGCCAATGTTGTGATAGAGTGCTGTTTCATCGCACAACACATAGCGGGATTGGTGCTGCATTGCCGACATGGCCACCGCCATCAAATAATCTTGTACTTCCTGAAAACTGGCATGTTGGCCCGTAGCTTCCGAACGGAGTGTTTGGCCATCGTGGTGAATGGTGTATTGGAGTGACATAATATTGTGTATTCACAGCAAATGAGGCTGATGGCTGCGACTTAATTGTGGTGATTTTTAGGATAATAAAGTAATTCTAAGATACAAAATCGTTGTTGCAGCATCGTAACATTGTTCTTCTTTTTATCCAATAGCAATACATGTTGAATGATTGGTGAAAAAATCAGGCAAATTGTTAAATGAAACTACTGGCTTGCAGGTAATCAAGTAACTACATTTTGTTGGCGACTCAACGCTTAACTTTGCCCACTTCGCTAAAAAAAACACTTTGAATAACAGCAGTATTGTAAAAGTTGGCGCCGTTAGCTATTCCAACACATTGCCTTTATTGTATGGATTAAACAGCCTCGCCTTGCAAGGCAAAATTGAGCTGATGAAAGACTACCCAAGTGCGGTAGCTGCTCAGCTTATTGCCGGCACTGTGGATGTGGGGCTGGTGCCCGTGGCCGTGCTGCCGTTAGTGCCCAATGGTCATATCATTGGCGATTACGGTATCGCCGCTCATGGCAAAGTAGCTTCTGTATGTGTGTTTAGCGAAGTGCCCATGGAACAGATTGAAACGGTACTACTCGACTATCAAAGCAGAACCTCTGTTGCATTGGCGCAGTTATTGTTCCAGCATTTTTGGAAACAACCCGTGCAGTTTGTACCCGCCACACCCGGTTTTGAGCAACAGGTGAGTGGCACCACTGCGGCAGTTGTTATTGGCGACAGGGCGCTGAGTATGCAAGGTCATTATCCGTATATTTTCGATTTGGCTGAAGCATGGTTGCAATGGACGGGCCTGCCCTTTGTATTTGCAGCATGGATTGCCAATAAACCTTTATCCGAAGATTTTATTGCCAGCTTCAACGCTGCCAATGCTGCAGGTATGCAAGAGCTTGAAAGCATTGCCGCATCCTATCCTTTTCCGGCGTATGATTTACTCCATTATTTTACTGTAAATGTTCATTACTTGCTCACCAAGGAAAAGAGAGCAGGAATGCAACTTTTTTTACAATGCCTGCAGCAACCGGCTAACGCATCTGTATTGGTGCAACAGGCTACAACTTCTATTTTAAAATAATCAACCTATATGACGTCTCTTATCGAAAAGTTGAACCACACCGTAGCGGTGATTAAAGAATATTACAGTGAAAAACCAGTAGCAGGTATTGTGCTGGGCAGTGGTCTGGGAAATTTTAAAGAAAACATGACGGTAGAATGTGAGATTCCTTACGAGGATATTCCGCATTTTCCCGTGTCTACAGTAGAAGGCCATAGTGGTAAATTGATTTTCGGAAAAATGGCAGGCAAAACTGTGGTGTGCATGGCTGGCCGTTTTCATTTTTATGAAGGCTATTCATCTACCGATGTTTCTTTTCCTATACGTGTAATGAAGTTCTTGGGAATTGAAACGCTGTTGCTGAGCAATGCTGCAGGCGGTATGAACCCGGCTTTTGCAGTAGGCGATCTCATGATTATCAACGATCACATCAGTTTGTTTGCCCACAACCCGCTGCTTGGGCCCAACGAGGCTGCACTCGGCCCACGTTTTCCCGATATGAGTGAACCATACAGTGTAGAACTCATTAACATAGCACAGCAGGTAGCTGCGGCGCATAGCATTCCGGTTTTTGAAGGTGTATATGTAGGCGTAACCGGCCCAACTTTCGAAACAAAAGCAGAATACAAAATGCTGCACATTTTGGGTGCCGATGCAGTAGGTATGAGCACTGTGCAAGAAGTGATAGTAGCCCGCCACATGGACCTCCCGGTTTTTGCCATCAGTGTTATTACCGATCTTGGCATTCGGGAAGAAAATAACATCATCACTCACCAGGAAGTATTGGAAGCTGCTGCTGCAGCAGAGCCAAAAATGACGGCTATTTTCAAAGGAATAATAGCTGCATTGTAAGCTGCAGCTTTGGTAAAATGAAAACAAACGTCACTCATACACTGAAGAGTTTATGCGCTTTGGTACTTGCCTTGCTGGTGCTGGGGCATACTGATGGTTGGGCTCAACGTCCTTCTGGGCCGGGTAGCACTTTGCGCTACGATCCGCAAGGCCGGCCTATGGGCAATAACAGTAAAATGAGGGGTGGCGACAGCCTGCAACAAAGGGATAACAACGAAGATTCCATCACCATTTTTTTCAGGATGTTCGATAGCAGCAGGGTGCGTTTTCTCGATTCTACTGTGGGAGAGTTTACGAACCGTTTTCCTTTGCAAAAAGACCAATTGTTTTTGGGCAGCCTGGGCAATGCATCACAATCATTGTTGTTTAGCCCCAATCTCAGGCCTGGCTTTGATCCGGGGTTTCATGCATACGACCAGTACAAGTATACTGTAGAGGGCACACGAATTTTTCAAACAACACGGCCTTATACAGAACTTGATTATTTGCTGGGTGCAAGATCTGAGCAAACCATTAAGGCCTTGCATACACAAAACATTTCTCCTACCTGGAATGCCTCATTTGAGTTTCGCTATCTGGGTTCGCCCGGCAATTTGAAAAACAACAACACCAGCCACAGTAATATCAGATTGGCTACTGGCTTTGCTACCCGCAATCGTCGCTACAGTGGCAACGCCATTTACATTACCAACCGTAACCGATCTGCTACCAATGGCGGTATTGTATCAGATACTTTTTTGACATCAACCAATACGGCTTATAACCAACGCTTCAATATACCAACATGGTTGGGGGGCGATGGGGATCTTAGCACTAACTTTTTTGCCACCAGTGTAAGAACAGGTCACACCTACCAGCAACGCCTGTTTTTTTTCCGGCAGCAATACGACCTTGGGCAAAAGGATTCTGTACTAAACGTAGAAGACTCAACGTATACCAAACTGTTTTATCCGAGGTTGCGGATACAGCACAATTTGGTGTATCAACAACAGCAGTTTGGATATGCCGATGCTTCACTTACAGACACGTCGGCCACCAATGTTTATGCTAATGTTTACCGAAGCCGTTTTGGTGTAAATAAGCTGCATCCGTTGCTACAGCTCAATGATAAGTGGACTGAAGTAACCAATGAGGGTGCCATTCTTTTGTACCCGCAAAAAAACAATCAAGATCAATTTCTAAAACTAGGAGCGGCATTTCAGCTGCTCAACGCCTTGTTTGATAGTGCTACCAGCCGCAAGTACAACAACCTGTATGTGCTGGGTGAGTACAGAAACCGTACCCGCAACAGAAAGTGGGACATCAATGCAAATGGTAAATTGTACATCAGTGGATTGAATGCCGGCGATTACACCGCAGACGTTTCATTGCAAACATTGCTGGGTAAAAAAGCAGGCATTCTTCGTTTGGGTTTTCAAAATACCAACCGCACACCCTCCTTTGTATTTGATACACTCAGTCATTTTATCAATCAAACCAATAGTGAACTAAAGCAAGAAAACTGGACGCATCTCAGCGGGCAATATTTCTTGCCTTCTTTGCAAATGCAATTGTTTGGCCACTATTATTTGGTAAGCAATTATACCTACTGGGACACGTACACTACATTTAAGCAGGAAGCTACATTAACAAGTGTGCTGCATGTAGGCGCTTCAAAAACTTTCAAGCTCTCGAAGCATTGGAACTGGCATGCTGCACTGCATGTGCAAACAGAAGCCAGCGATGCTATAAACCTGCCGCTGTTGTACGCACGAAACAGGATTGCTTATGAAGGGTTGTTTTTTAAAAACCTCAACCTGAGTACTGGTGTTGAAATCAGGTATTTCACACCTTATACCATCAACGACTTTAGCCCCATAAACGGGCAGTGGGTGGTGCAGGATACTGCTACCATTCGCAACCGTCCTGACATACATGCGTTTTTGCATTTGCGGATCCGTTCATTTCGATTGTTTACCCGTCTCGAAAACCTGAATGCACTTAGTATAAACAGAGGCTTCTCTTTCCTCAACAACAATCTGGCAGCACCTTTGTATCCTACACCCGGCATGTTTTTCCGCCTTGGTATCTATTGGGGATTTGTGAACTAAGATTTTCTATTCATGCAACGCAGGTTAGCCATATCGCCACAGCTCAGGGCATGGATATTACCGCTTGTTTTGGTTTTGCTTATCTGGTTGCTGCATCAATTTCCCGGCATCATCGAAACCTTTTATGCACAAGGTATTTACCCATACATCGGTTGGATGCTTCGGGTTTTGTTTGGTTGGTTGCCATTTAGTGTGGGTGATGTATTGATTGCTGTACTTATCATAGTTGCTGTTACTGCTGTTGTAAAAGCAATGCGTAAGAAAAAATACTACACAGGAAAGTTGGGTTGGCTCAGGCACTTACTGCAACAACTGTTGAAATGGATGCTTTGGTCATACATTTTATTTGAATGCATTTGGGGATTGAATTATTACCGAAAAGGTTC
>JADLHL010000189.1 GCA_020848815.1 Chitinophagaceae bacterium
CAATACCCCCACCAATCACCGAAATCACTCTCCCAATCCCATTTGATTTACCTCCATACAACACCAAAACCAACACCAATAATCCTGCAACAATAATGTGAAGGTGATTATAGAAGATGATTGTATTTGTTTACTTTTCATTTGTATAACACGGCTATAAGGTGTAAGCCTTTTACGATCTCAGGCATGTTCACTCAACCTAAGTTGCAGTCATCAAGATTGTATCCAGAGTATAGTTCAACGTACAACTTGTATTATATTTATTTTGATACCATTTTACTGATGAAAATATTTTAGTGTAATAAAGGTTATTCAACCACGTTTAAAAGAAAAAAGAGACTGTCTATCGACAATCTCTTTTCTTTGGTCGGGACGACTGGATTCGAACCAGCGACCCCTTGCACCCCATGCAAGTGCGCTACCGGGCTGCGCTACGTCCCGAACATTTTCGGGCTGCAAAAATAGCGGTATCAGGTAATGCAGCCAAACTTTAATTGTAGAACAATTCGCCATTATAGTGATGAAAAAAACTTTGATTTCGCTCTTTCTTTTATGGCAATTTTTGTTGCCATTTTCAATGATTGCTCAGCGAATAGACATCGACTTTTTTGCTGGTATCTGTAATTATCAGGGCGATTTGCAGCCTGCTGTTGTTACCGGGCAAAATGCTAGTGTTGGAGCTGCGGCCATAGTAAAATATGGGGTAACAGATAATATTTATGTAAGAGCTGGTTTTTCCTTTGGAAGTGTTGCAGGAAATGATGCCAACAATAAGGAATCTCTGAAATTTCGGAACCTCAATTTTAGAAGTGGCATACAAGAATTTAGTGCTGCTGTTGAATATCGCTTTCTGAGTAGTGAAAAATCTTCTGTGAGACCATACGTTTTTGCTGGCGTTGGTGTGTTCAAGTTTGATCCCTATACATTTACAGGTGCAGCTGGCACAAGGGTGTATTTACAGCCGTTGGGTACAGAAGGGCAAGGTTTAGCAGCCTATCCTGAAAAGGAAATGTATAAGCTCACTCAGTTTTGTATTCCGTATGGCATGGGTATTAAATGGCAACTCAATTGTAACCTGAATGTTGGATTGGAATTCAGGCATACCAAAACTTTCACGGATTATCTAGACGATGTGAGTGGCCGTTATGCAGATCAGAACCTACTACTCAGTGGCAGGGGACCGTTGGCTGTTGATTTGGCCTGGCGTGGTGATGATTACAATGGTGCGCCTTATCCGGCAGCGAACACCTTGAGAGGAAATGCCGGGCAAAAGGATTGGTACTATTTTGCCGGATTAACTTTTGGATTAAAACTAAACGATTGTAATTCAGGAAGATTTAGCCTTGGCGGACTATTTAACAGGGGCAAATCTGGTGTAAAAGGTATGGATTGCCCGAAGGTGTGGTAGGTAGAAAAAAGAAAAGGAGGCTAGACAGCCCCCATTTTCAAAACCCTAAACCCTTAAACAGTTATGAAAGTACAAAGTCCGTGCCAAAAATTGTATATACTACAAATAATAAATTATTTATTTAAAGTGTCATTTGCCTCATTAATAACTTAATGTATTGATAAACAATTCAATAGGATCAATCTTCATGAAAAAAAATATTATTTCTCCGCTTGTTTCCTTTTTTAGTTTGCTGTTTTTAGGCTGTACTGCTCAGGCTCCGATAGCAGAAAACAGCACACCGCAAACCCTGCTTTGGCGTATATCCGGCAATCAATTGGCCAGGCCTTCTTATTTGTTTGGCACCATGCACATTATGTGTGCCAAGGATGCAATTGTTTCGCCCCAATTGCAGCAGGTACTCGATAGTGCCAAACAGGTGTATTTCGAAGTTGACCTGGATAATATGGTAGAGATGATTGCGTCGATGAAAGCGATGGCGATGCAAAATGGGGTGACCATAAAAGATTTACTTACTCCATCAGAATACGAAAGGGTGTCTACTTACTTTAAAGGGAAGGGGCCTCTGCCCTTTAAAGTGCTGGAGGTGTACAAGCCACTATTGTTGAGTGCTATGATTGCAGAGCAAGCCATGCAATGTGAAGCCACCAATGGAATGGAAATGATGATTTTAGCAGAAGCGGCTAAACGCAAAAAGGAAATTCTCGGTTTGGAAACCATGTCTTACCAAGCTGGGTTGTTTGATAGCATACCCTATGCTACACAGGCAAAAGAATTGCTGAAAGCTATTGATAGTGCAGGTGCTGATAATAATACGGAAG
This sequence comes from Chitinophagaceae bacterium, assembly GCA_020848815.1. GTDB lineage: Bacteria > Bacteroidota > Bacteroidia > Chitinophagales > Chitinophagaceae > Phnomibacter. Next base: position 2,230 of record JADLHL010000189.1, read on the forward strand.
TTCAACAGTTATTAGCGGCTTATAAAGCACAAGACCTCGAAAAAATTAATGCACTTACTATTAAAGAAGAAGGATCGCTGGAAGGTAATCTTGACTTACTGCTGTATGGCCGAAATAGAAACTGGTTACAAAAAATGCCGGCACTGATGAAAGAATCGAGCAATTTATTTGCCGTAGGCGCCGGGCATTTACCAGGAGAAAATGGCGTCATTCAACTGCTGCGAAATGCCGGATACACGCTTACTCCTTTGCTCAACGAAATGAAGCCATCGGCTACTGCCAAATAAGAAAAGCCCGGAGGAATTTATCCTGCCGGGCTTTTTATTTTCTATCGTTTTCTATATTAAAAACGTTCGAAAGCAGAGAAGAAGAAGTTGCCTTCGATGGCAGCATTTTCATCGCTGTCGCTACCGTGTACAGCGTTTTCGCCTACGCTGCGGGCAAAACGCTTACGGATGGTACCCTCTTCTGCATTGGCAGGGTTGGTAGCACCAATGAGTGTCCGAAAATCGGCCACTGCATTTTCTTTTTCCAAGATAGCGGCAACAATTGGGCCACTGCTCATGAACTCGGTGAGTTCGCCAAAGAAAGGACGCTCTTTATGTACGGCATAAAACTCGCCAGCCTTCTCCATACTGAGGCGGGTTTGCTTCATGGCCACAATTTTAAAACCAGCTTTAATAATTTGGTCCAAGATAGCACCGGCATGACCATCGGCCATCGCATCGGGCTTAATCATGGTAAAAGTACGATTACTCATAGTGTTGCAATTTGAGGCGCAAAGGTAAGCGCCACCAGCACTGCAGCGAAAGGAATCTGGTATTTTCTGCGTTAAAAAAAGCTAGAGCAGAATGCCCTGCAAAAAGAGGTAGGCCACGGAAAAATAAATAACCAACCCTGTTACATCCACTAGTGTGGCCACAAATGGGGCAGAACTCACCGCAGGGTCAGCGCCCAGTTTTTTCAATGCCAATGGCAGCATGGAGCCGCTGAGTGTACCCCACAGTACAATACCCAATAGGGTGATGCCAACAGTTAAACCAACCAAATGGTAATGATCGCCGTACACATTGGGGAAAATGGCATGCCACACCAATATGCGGAAATAGCCAACTACACCCAATACCGTACCCAACATCAGCCCACTTAAAATCTCTCTTTTAAAAACCCGCCACCAATCTGTTATGGCTACGTCGCCCGTGGCCAATGCCTGAATAATAAGGGTACTGGCCTGGCTGCCGGTATTGCCGCCGCTACTAATGATGAGCGGAATGAAAAGGGCCAGCACCACTGCCTTGGCAATTTCTTCTTCAAAATATTGCATCACCGATGCTGTAAGCATTTCGCCCAAAAACAAAATCACCAACCATCCTACCCGTTTTTGAAACAGCTTCCAAACAGAAGTATCGAGGTAGGGTTCATCCAAGGCCTCGGTACCACCAATTTTTTGCATGTCCTCGCTGTACTCTTCGGTAGCTACCCACAGAATATCATCGATGGTAACAATGCCGAGCAGCTTTTCCGTTTTGCTCACTACCGGCAGGGCTACGCGGTTATTCATTTTAAACACATCCGACGCCACTTCCTGGTCATCATCGGCATGCAATACAATCACACGGCCATCTATGAGCTCATTAATTTTTTTATCGGGAGAAGATAAAATAATGTCCCTGATTTTGATGTCGTCAACAAGATTGCCGTCTTCATCAATTACATAAATCACATCAATGGTTTCGGAGTCTTTGCCGAAACGACGAATAAGCTCAATAGATTCTGCAACAGTATTGTGTTCGTACACCCACACGTAGTCGGGCGTCATCAATCGGCCCACGCTGTTTTCGGGATAGCCGAGCAAACTGAGGGTGGTTTTCCTTTCAGATGGATTCAGCAATTTGATGAGCTCCCGCACCACGCTGCTGGGTAGTTCTTCCAAAAAGTCGGTACGGTCATCCGCACTCAGTTCGTTCAGCAGCTCGGCTGTTTTAAAAGGAGGAAGTTCTGTGATAATGCGTTTCTGCTCGGCGAGGTCAAGAATTTTGAACACACTGGCCGCCCGGTGAATAGAAAGGCTGGCAATAATTTGTGCTTCATATTCTTCATAGGCATACACCAGGTTGGCCACGTCGCTGATGTTCTGATCATTCAGAAATTCGGCGATGGCCAGCTTGTCCGCTTCGGCTATCAACGCTTCAAATTGTTCGTTGATAGTGAGGGCTTGTTCCAGTTCCTGCTGCAGCTCTTCCGACATGCGATAAAGTTAACTGTTGGGTGGGCAAACTAAGTCAAAAAATGGCAGTGCCAACCGAATCACGACAATTTAATCTTGCGTATCCAGCAGTGGGGAAACGGTGAAAAATCAGGCAAGGTTTGATGCCCTTCAAACAACGCAAAACAAGTGCTGCCGCTGCCACTCATGGCGGCATACACCGCTTGATGCGTGTAGGCATAATGCACAATTTCGGCAACAGTAGGATATGCCTGCCCCACTGCTTTTTCAAAATCATTTTTCACTACATGCTGCCATTCTTTTACCGGAAGCGTAGCTATTTCTTGCAAAGAAAAAGCCGGAGGTTGTGGCGTAATTTGTTTGAAAGCCCAGCCCGTATTGACATGAATACCCGGATTGATGAGTACCAACTGATAACCACTTAATGGCAACGACAATGGCTCCATCATTTCGCCACGGCTCCAGGCAAAACAAGGTAGATTCAAAATAAAAAAAGGACAATCGCTACCCAATTGCAGCGCCATATCAATAAGCTGCGATTGGCTAAACCCGAGCCCGAATTTTTTATTGAGTAAGAGCAATGTATGGGCTCCATCGCTGCTGCCACCACCCAGCCCGGCACCCATGGGAATGGTTTTGTGCAAATGCATTTTTACAGTGGGCAAATCCGGTTGAATGGACCTCACCAATTGCAAAGCTTTTACACAAAGATTGTTGCTGCTGTTGCCATCAATGCTGAGGCCGGTTTGCACAAATGCATCTTCGTGGTGTGGCACTACTTCCAGTACATCATGCACAGGTACGGGGTAAAACACCGTTTCCAAATCATGATAACCATCTTCCCGCTTTCGCACAATATTGAGGCCAATATTGATTTTGCAATTGGGAAAAATGACCATGCGGTATTGCTATAAAATAAGGGTGAAAATTAGCGACCGGTTTTCCGGTTGTTGATTTCATTGCGAATGGCGGCTGCTTTGATATAGTCTTCAATGGCTACCATTTCATCGAGCAACTCTTGCAACTGTAGTAGAGACATGCGGCTGTAATCATCGCCTTCTACAGGCACAGGTTCTTCTTCCTTGGCCGTTTTTTTCTTTTTGCTTCCACTGGCACTGGAGGAAGTGCCTTCCACATGCAAGCTTGCCTCTTCGATAATGTGGTTGTATGTATAAATAGGACAACCATAACGAACCGCCAAGGCCAATGCATCACTGGTTCTACTGTCTATTTCAATAGTATCGTTGGCTGCATTGCATACCAGTTTCGAATAAAAAATACCCTCCTGCAAATCAGAAATGACAATTTCCTGGAGCTCGATATTAAAAGCCAGCATGAAATTTTTCATGAGGTCATGCGTCAACGGCCGGCTGGGTTGAATGTGTTCCAGTACCACGGCAATGGCCTGAGCTTCAAAGCCCCCAATCACAATAGGAATGCGACGGGTACCATTCACTTCTCCCAACACCACGGCATAGGAATTCGTATTGGTAATACTGTGGGAAAGCGCTACTATTTCCAGTTCTATCTTGTGCATGATCGGCGCAAAAATACATGAAATGCCTGTTAGAAAGCGCCAATGCCAGCGAGTGCCGGCACACTTTTCCCAACAAAAAAGCCACACCCGCAGGTGTGACTTTTCTAACCAAAATCCGAAAGGCTTTATGCAATGCCCTTCAGCTTCTTCACGGCTTCTGTGAGTTTGGGTACCACATCAAAGGCGTCGCCCACAATTCCGTAATCCGCTGCTTTGAAGAAAGGCGCTTCCGGATCTTTATTGATAACTACAATGGTTTTGCTACGGTTTACACCGGCCAGGTGCTGAATAGCACCACTAATGCCAATGGCTATGTACAGGTTAGGAGCGATGGCGCCACCGGTTTGGCCCACATGCTCGTGGTGCGGACGCCAATGCGCATCAGCTACAGGGCGGCTACAAGCTGTTGAAGCACCCATGGCCTTGGCCAGGTCTTCCACCAGTCCCCAGTTTTCGGGGCCTTTGAGGCCACGGCCACCACTTACAACCAGCTCGGCTTCGCCCAAGGGTACTGTGCCGGTTACTTTTTCTACGGCGGTCACTTTTATTTTTCCGCTGTCAGCAGGCAGGCTTACAGCAGTTACTGCTGCAGTACCACCTGTGGCATGAACGCCAAAAGCATTGGGGCTGAGGGCAATGATTTTTACATCGGTCAGTAGTTGCACGTTGGCGTAAGCCTTGGCGCTGAACACGTTTTTCTTTACCACAAAACCATTGCTTGTATCGGGCAGGGCAATGGCGCCGCTTACCAAACCTGCTTTCAGGTTGGCACTGAGGCGGGGAGCTAAGGCTTTGCCGCTGGTGTTGCTGCTGAACACAATCACTTTGGCACCAGCCTGTGTAGCCAATGCCGCAATGGCTTTAGTATACACCTGTGCATCAAACTGATTGAAAGCCGCGTTGGCATCGTGGTGTACTTTGCTCACACCATGGTTGCCCAAGGCTTCGAGGGAAGCATTGTCTACAGCGCCGAGTACAACTGCTTCGGCAGTGGTACCGAGTTGGGCAGCGAGTTTACTACCATAGCTCAGCGCTTCGAAAGTGGATTTTTTTATTTGACCATCGGCCTGATCGGCGAATATGAGTACCATAAAATTTGACAATTTGGAAATGAGAAAATGCTTAGCGCTTAAGGCTTAGGGCGAAAGGAATCAAAGAATCCGGTTGGAATTTCTTCAAAGCCTTCAGCTTAGTGCTTTCAGCCTTCAGCCTTCAGCTTGGTTTTATATCACTTTCGCTTCTTCGTGCAGCAAGCGAATAAGCTCTTCGGGGGTATCGGCAGATACGAGCTTCACGCCACTTTTTGCCGGAGGCATTTCGAAAGACACTACGGTGGTGAGGGCTTCTACTGCTACCGGTTCTTTTACCGCCAAAGGCTTGGTGCGGGCTCCCATAATGCCTTTCATGTTGGGAATGCGCTGTTCGGCCATTCCTTTCTGGCAGCTTACCACCAGCGGCAATGAGGTTTCCAGTTTTTCTTCGCCACCTTCTATTTCGCGGCTCAGGCTTGCGGTACCACCAGCAATGTCGAGCTTGGTGGCCAGGCTTACAAAAGGCTGGTTGAGCAGTTCGGCTACCATGCCGCCAATGCTGCTGCCGTTGTAATCGATGGTTTCTTTACCAGTGAGTACGAGGTCGTAACTACCTTCGGTTGCTACCGCAGCTATTTGGCTGGCAATATAAAAGCTGTCGCTGCTTTCGGCGTTTACCCGAATGGCATCGTCGCCGCCAATGGCCAGGGCCTTGCGCATGATGGGCTCGGCATCGGCCGCACCAACTGTGAGCAGGGTAACATGGCTGGCTACACCAGCTTCTTTCAATTCGAGGGCACGCACCAACGCATACCATTCGTCGTAGGGATTCACAATAAACTGCACCCCGGCATCAGCAAACTTCGTGTTGTTGTCGGTGAAGGCTATTTTTGCCGTGGTGTCAGGTGTTTTACTGATACAAACCAGAATTTTCATATGGCTAAATGATTGATTAGAAAAAATGGTTGTTTATGCAACTATTTACAAATATAGCGGAGCAAGGTTGACATGTTCTGCAATTTTGGAGAAATTTTTACCAGCAACATGCAAAGAATTGACAAATTAAAAGAATACCTGCAGGCGCAACCCAACGATAGTTTTTTGCAGCATGCGCTGGCATTGGAATACATCAAACTGGGCTATGATGCCTACGCACAACCACTGTTTGAAAATGTGCTGGCTCACGACCCGACTTATATTGGCACTTATTATCATTTAGCCAAACTGCTGGAGCGTACCGGAGAAAAAGACAAGGCCATTGCCACCTACGAAAAAGGCATGCAACATGCCAAAGCGGCCCGTGACATGCATGCATACAACGAGCTGCAGGCCGCCTGGGAAGACCTGACTGATTATTAAAACTCACCGATTGGCACATCCATTGTTTGCTACATTTCAACAAGAGCTGCAAGCCCTGCTGCCAGCTGGCCACAGCGTATTGCTGGCCATCAGCGGCGGGGTAGATAGCGTGGCGCTGGCACACTTGCTCAAAACGGCGAATGTGCCCGTTACACTGGCGCATGTCAACTTTCAACTGCGGGGCGAAGAAAGCTTACGAGATGAACAATTTGTTTGCCAACTGGCGCAGGATTGGAACATGCCTGTAGAAGTGATTCGGGTAGATACCCATGCCTATGCAGTGGCACACAAATGCTCGGTACAAGTTGCAGCAAGGCAAATCCGTTACCATTGGTTTGATGAACTGCTGGCAGCCAAACAACAGACGGGTGAACGTTGCTTTTTGGCTACTGCACACCATGCCGATGATTCGGTGGAAACCTTTTTTATCAATCTGCTGAGAGGCACAGGTTTGGACGGATTGCAAGGCATTGCTGCGAAAAGAAATCACATCATCCGGCCGCTGCTTTTTGCAACCCGCCAAATGATAGAAGCCTATGTCACAGCACAACAACTCAGTTGGGTAGAAGACAGCAGCAACAGCCGCAATGATTATGCCCGCAACTTCATTCGCAACGAATGGTTGCCTGCCGCCAATGCATATTTTCCGCAGGTAGCACAAAACATTGCCCATACCATCGGTCATTTACAAGAAGCCAAACAATTGTACCAGCAAGCATTGCAACTACACAAAAAGAAATTGCTGCAGCAGCAGGGCAGCGAATGGCATATACCTGTGTTGGCTTTACTGAAAGCCACGCCACTGCGCAGCATTGTACACGAACTCATTCAGCCTTTCGGTTTTGGCGAAGCACAAATAGATGAAGTACTGAAACTGTGCACAGCCAATAGTGGCAGTTATGTGCAGGGAGCACAATGGCGCATTATCCGGCATCGCAAATGGTTGATTATTGCACCGCTGCAAGCCGCCGATCCGATTCATTATTTACTGGATGAGCCAGCCGGAACTTTGGATACGCCACAAGGAAAACTAACCTGGCAAACCAAAGCCTGGCAGCAAGAAAATGTACCTCAATTGCCAGCCAATGAAGTATTGCTGGATGCAAGCGTAGCAACATTTCCAATGATATTCCGGCCATGGACGGCGGGTGATTATTGCTACCCCTTGGGCATGGCCAAAAAGAAAAAAGTAGCCCGTATTTTGATTGATCAAAAGCTGTCGAAAACGGCGAAAGAAAAAGTGTTTGTGCTAGAATCGAAACAACGCATTGCATGGGTAGCAGGCGTTCGTATGGACGACCGGTTTAAAATAACGGCTAAAACGAAGCAGGTGATTTGGTTACGGTTGGATTGATAGGACGCGGATATATGGGACGCGGATGTTGCGGATAGAAACGGATTTTCGCGGATTAGTTTTTTGCCGTTGATTCACTGGTTTTTCAGATAAATATAATGGGAGTCAAATTTTCGTTGACTCCCATTTTGTATGTGCTAAAATGATTCGCTTCGCTAAAAATCGAACCGGGGGTGTTGAATGGCTTCCAAAAAGCGGGGGATGGTATCACGATCGATAACGAGTAATGCTACAATACCAAACATGGCACCCCAGAAATGCGCATCATGGTTGATGTTGTCGCCGCCCTTTTTGCTCATGTACTGTGAGTACACCAGGTACAACACACCAAACACAATGGCAGGAACGGGTATCACAAATACATAGATAGTGGCCCAGGGCACCAACAAAATAAAAGCAAACAACACGGCAGACACGCCGCCTGATGCACCAAGGCTGGCATAACTGCTATTGTTGCGGTGTTTGATATATGTAGGCAAATCACTCACCACTATGCCCAGCAGGTAAAAGATGAGAAACATATATTGGCTAATACTACCAAAATGGGCAAATTGAACAGCAAAATATTGCTCTTCCAGCAGTCTTCCGAAAAACCATAACGTAAGCATATTGAAGCCAAGATGCATGACATCGGCATGAATGAAACCAGAAGTGAGCAAACGATACCATTGGCCCCGATTAATAGCCTGCGGATACATGATTAAATCGTTGTACACCTTGGTGCTATTGAATGCAGAAAAAGACACTAAGGCCGTAACGATGATAATAATAAGTGTATGTGTCATTTCTTGGTTTTAGTAATTTCTACCCGTTCCATCATTTTTTCTACCCACAAAAAAGTAGCGGGACAATACTTGATGTTTTGCTTGTGGATGTAGGCATAGCTTTCCATGGGCAATTTCACCAGGTGTGGAAAGCCACGGCAATCATCGGGCCGTACTTCGTAGATATTGCATTTGTTGGTACTGAGGTCGAGAAAAACGCAGGGCTGCTGCTGCATGCGCCAGTCTTTTTCTTCCTCATCATACATCAGGTATTTGGCTTTGAAATCTTTTACCGACATGCCCAGGTGTTCGGCAATGCGCTGCTTGTCTTTCTTCTCCAGTGTAGGTGTCATTTTTTTGCAGCAGTTGGCACACTGCAGGCAATCTACTTCCTGCCATACTTCTTTTTCGGTAGTATGTGCAATGTCAATAATGTCGCTCACATCGCTTTCTTCCAAATGCTTGATGAATTTGCGCATCGGCTTCTTGTGCTTGTCAAACTTTTTTTCCAGCGACGATAGTTTCATAACGGCTCAGGTTTGTGACGCTTCCTAATTTTTTATTTTGAAGCAAGAGCAGCAAATTGCAGCATCGGTCATGCAATTCCAAATATTCAGTCAAAATAATAGCAGCAACCATGTGGCAGCCTTACAAAAAAGGGTTTAAAGCCTACCTGCAACTGGAGCGGTCGCTGAGTGAAAACTCAGTGGATGCTTACCTGCACGATGTGGAGCTGCTAACGCAATGGATGTTGCTGCAAGGCCTGCAAAAAAATCCGGCTGCCGTAGTGCAAGAAGACCTGCAGCAATTTTTGAAAGCCATTGCTAAAATGGGGATGGGCGCCAATAGCCAGGCCCGCATCATCAGCGGGTTGCGGGCATTTTTCAAGTATGCCATGCTGGAGCAAATAGTGCAGCAAAACCCCACCGAATTGCTGGAAGCACCCAAGCTCAAAAGAGCCTTGCCCGAAGTATTGTCGTTTGGAGAAATTGAAGCCATCATTGGTGCCATTGACCAAAGCACCCCTGAAGGTGTGCGTAACAAGGCCATGCTGGAAACGCTGTACAGCTGCGGTCTTCGGGTGAGTGAGCTGGTAAATTTGCAACTGAGCCAGTTGTACATGGATGTAGGTTTTGTAAGGGTGTTTGGCAAGGGTAGCAAAGAACGGTTGGTGCCGATTGGTCGTGATGCCATCAAGTACATTCAGCTATACCGCGACAATGTGCGGGTACATGTGCCTGTAAAAAAAGGTGAGGAAGACATGGTGTTTCTCAACAACCGTGGCCGAAGGCTGAGCAGGGTGATGGTGTTTCTCATTATCAAAGCCATGGCCGCCAAAGCAGGCATTACCAAAAACATTTCGCCGCACACCTTTCGGCACAGCTTTGCTACGCATTTGGTAGAAGGTGGTGCCGACCTTCGTGCCGTGCAGGAAATGCTGGGGCACGAAAGCATTACCACTACAGAAATCTATACACACCTCGACCGTGAATACCTCCGCGAAACCCTGCACCGTTTTCATCCGGCTTTTAGGTAGCAACCGTCGCCACAATACTGCGGCCAGTTCCTTTACTTTGCTGCCACAATCAGTAGCATGAAAATTGCCATCACCTACGACCGTGCCAAAGTACTGCAAGCACTGCGCTATCATTTCATTTCACGGAATGAAGTAAAGCTGTTGCTCATTCTTGTAAATGTGTTTGCGTTTCTGTCGGCGGGCCTTTTTTTCTTCAAACTCATTCGCCCTTTTCCTTTTCTTATCAGCTCCGTTTTATGGTTTGTGCTGATGCTTACCTTTTGGTTTTGGCTACCACGTATTATTTACAGTCGTACCCGTACGTTTCAAGAAGACATAGACCTCACCCTACGCAGCGACGACATTTTGATAGAAACTGAAAAGGGGTACACCACCTGGGGCTATCAGCGTTTTAGCTATTTCATGGAGAGCCCTCATTTTTTTCATTTGTACATCAACGACAAATCGTTTTTTCTGATACCCAAAGATGCCTGCACCGGCGATGCCGATACGGTGCTGGTACGTCAGAAACTGAAAGAGAAAATGGCGTTTAAGTAAGCAGTTTACCGCAGTTGCTTTTCCATTTTATGGTGCGGCACGGTTACTTCTTCAAAAGGTTCGCCCACTATTTTGTAGCCCAGTTTTTGGTAAAAGCCCAAGGCCGTATCCCGTGCATGCATGGTGAGTTTGCGGTAGCCGCTGTCCCGGGCCAGGTTTTCGGCAAATTGCATAATAGAAAAGCCGATGCCCTTGTGTTGTAAGCGGCTGTTCACCGCCATTTGGCGCAGCTTTACGGTGTCGTGGTCGAGTTGTGTCAAAATACAGCAGCCCAATATGCGGCCATCATCGAAGGCGCAAATCAGGATGTCGTCTTTTTCTTCCGCCAATTGTGCTGGTGTAAAACTGAGTCCCAACGGCCGCCGCAGCACTTCCTCCCGCAGTTTCACCATTTGCTCATATTGGGTAGAGCCATGTTCTATTTGCATGAGAGCCATGTGCTCAAAATAAGGTTGTATTGTACAACTACCAAATTTTCATGCCCTTTTGCTGCGGTATCCAGGGGTTCTTTGCACACGATGGCGTAGATTCTTGCACAATCTTTTCACGGCACAGGCTTTCGGCACAGGCCTCCCAAGCGATGCGCCTATATTTGCGGCAAAATCAAACCAATCATGTCCGCCGATCCAATATTTCAACTCCTCCAAAAAGAATTACATCGTCAGCGCACCGGCATTGAGCTCATTGCCAGCGAAAACTTTACCAGCCTTGCCGTAATGCAGGCCATGGGTAGTGTGGCTACCAATAAGTACGCCGAAGGTTATCCCGGCAAGCGTTACTACGGTGGTTGCGAAGTGGTGGACGAAATTGAAACCTTGGCCATCGAACGCATCAAGCAGGTCTTCAAAGCAAGCTGGGCCAACGTGCAGCCGCACAGTGGTGCCCAGGCCAATGCCGCTGTTTTTCTGGCCTGCCTCAAGCCCGGCGATAAAATTCTGGGCCTCGATCTGAGCATGGGCGGCCACCTTACGCATGGCAGCCCCGCCAACTTTAGCGGCAAAACTTACGAAGCACATTTCTACGGAGTAAAGAAAGATACCGGCCTTATCGATTACGAAATGCTGGAAGAAAAGGCGCTGAGTGTAAAACCCAAAATGATTATTGTGGGTGCCAGTGCTTACAGCCGCGACTGGGATTATGCCCGTGTTCGCAAAGTAGCCGACGAAATCGGTGCCATCATTTTGGCCGATATCAGCCACCCTGCGGGTTTGGTAGCCACAGGTTTCTTGAACGATCCTTTTGAGCATTGCCATATTGTAACCAGTACCACCCACAAAACTTTGCGGGGTCCTCGCGGTGGCGTCATTATGTTGCGTCACGATTTTGATAACCCAATGGGTGTAAAAGATCCGAAAGGAAATATCCGCTCCATGAGTGCCATGCTCGATTTGGCGGTGTTCCCCGGTACACAGGGCGGACCGCTGGAGCATGTCATTGCTGCCAAAGCGGTAGCCTTCGGCGAAATACTGACCGATGAGTTTACGGCCTATCAAAAGCAAGTGCAGTTGAATGCACAGGCATTGGCCAAATGTTTTGTGGCAAAAGATTATCAGCTCATCAGCAACGGTACCGACAACCACCTGATGCTGATAGACCTGCGCAACAAAAACATCACCGGTAAAAAAGCACAGGAAACATTAGACCTGGCACATATCACCCTCAACAAAAACAGTGTACCCTTCGATGATAAGAGCCCGTTTGTAACCAGCGGTATTCGCATTGGTGTGCCTGCTGTTACTACCCGTGGTATGAAGGAAGCCGACATGCAGTTTATTGCCAACGTGATTGACAATGTGCTGATGAATGCAGACGATGCCAATGTCATTGCTACGGTAAAAGCGGAGGTAGCCGGATTTATGCAACAGTTCCCGCTGTACCCAGAGTTGGGGTAGTGGTTAGTTGATTGGTTAATTAGGTGATTAGTTGAGTAGTAAATTATTAATTTGTTGATTGCCATCTTCTATTCCCAATCCCTAATTGCATTATTGCCTTTAGCTTTATGCATTCAGCTTTCAGCCTATTTTTTATTAGTAAGTATTTAGAACAAACACATCTTATGATACAACGAATTCAATCTGTTTGGTTATTGCTGGCAGCTTTGGCAGTGGCGCTGTTGTTTAAGTTTCCAGTGTATGGCGGACTGCTGGCAACCGGCGAAGCCAAAGATTTGCTGGTGGGTCAAAACTACCTGCTGTTCATTGTAGCTGCCGTATTGGTGCTGTTTCCGGCCATTGCCATTGCACTATTCAAAAACAGAAGCAATCAGAAAAAACTCATTTGGGTGAGCTTGTTGCTCAATGTTGTTTTCATCGGTCTTATTTGGATGGAAGTGGGCGACTTTACACAGGCCAATCCCAACTTTACTTCTAGTGTTTACAAAGTAGGAGCTATTCTGCCCATTGTAAGCATTGTGTTGCTGGTACTGGCATACGCCGGCATACGAAAAGATGAAAAGCTGATTGCCAGCGCCGACAGGCTGCGTTAATACAGGCACGTTATAATTCTTGCAGCAATAAAAAAGGGTAGCATTTTGAAGTGCTACCCTTTTTCTTTTTTGCGGTGTATCGAAACTCAATAAATGCCTTTCACCACTCCATCCATTTTTCGGACGAAGTATAATTTCCTGTTTTCAAAATAATGAATCCGGCTATTGTCGGCGGCGTCGGTTACGGGCACAAAGTCAAAGTCATTGAAGATCTTGTAAGTTCTGTCGTTGGCATGGTCAGCAAACGCTTCCAACGTAGGGTTGGCCAGCAAATTTTGCACAAAACGATACGTAATTTCAAACCCTTTTATGGCCATGTCGCTGGGCTTGCTGTTTTGTTTTTGTGCGTAGGTTTTACTCAGGCTATGGTACACATCTATATTGCCGGATGAAGAGATGAATGGTGAGCTGAAAGTAATTTCCACGCCTTTGTATTCAGCCCGTTTAAAATCTACATCGTCCCAGTTGGGCATACCTACCACATGGCTTTTATACTTTGGTTGCAGGCTACTCAGTTGTTTCACAAGCCGTTGGCCAAATGCACCATCCATAGTGGCAGTAATGAGGGTGTTGTTTTTATTGCTATCCAGCAGGGCCTTCACCTGTGCCACCTGAAATGAATCGCTGAGTAGTACGGTTTTCCAGCGCAACCTGTTTCCGTTGGCAGCGGTTGCGGCTTCTTCCAACCAGCTTTTCAGGTAGGGTTCCACCGTTCCCTTGCGGGTTACAAACACCAGGTTGTCGCTACTGTGGTTGCGTTGCAGGTATTGGTAAATGCCGGCGCAATGTGTTTTGAGGGTGGTATTGAGCAGGTACAATTCCGGTGTATTTTTTATGCCCGCATCATTGGGGTAAGTGGCCGAAATCAAAGGAATATGCAAGCTGTTGGCAAAGGCGGCCATCTGCTTCAGCTCATTGCTGTTTTGGGCCACGGCTATCAGTAGTTTCGATTGCTTTACAGTGGGGCTATACAAGGTTGTGCCAAGGCTGGAAAATTGTCGGGTATCCACCACTTCTATGTGTACCAGCGCCCCTTCTTTGCTCAGGCTGTCTGCCGCCATGAGTACACCGTTGTAAAACTCCAGATAGGGCAGGGCAAACCGGGGAATGCTGTTGCCAAACTTGTATTTATCAGCATGGTACATCGAGTCGAGATGGAGCGGTAGTAATACAGAAACCACGGGTTTATCTACGGGTTGCTGCTGCGCAAAAGCTGCAGTAGCAGATAGCAGCAGGGCTACCAGCCAGCTGGCAAAAAGTGGGTGGAGTATGCGATGTTTCAAAAGGGTCATTTTTTTCATAAAGCGACAAATTCCGGGCCGGAAAATAGGGGTTTGTTGTGGAGCAGTTCGTTGCCAAACCGCTAAAAAAGCGAAACACCTGATTCTGTTTACCCAAAACTCCGGCTTTTTGGCTCATAAAAAGGGCAGCCTTTGCCGTAATGGGCAGGGGGCAAAGTTGATAAATAGCCCTGACAATCAGCAGATTCATTTGCCGGAGGTGCCACAAACACCCGAAATTTGGCGCAAAGCCAATGGCGATAAGCAGGGCGCTTGATTTTTTTGCTGGTGTAGCGGTCATTTTCCCCTACTTTTGCGCCTCAATTTTTTAAACATGAAAACAATTACAATCGAAGGACAACTGAGGACCGACATTGGCAAAAAAGCCACCCGCCAATACCGCTCTCAGGACCTGGTGCCTGGTGTAATTTACGGGGGTGCGCAAGAAGTTAACTTCGTTGCTCCGGCCACAGCTTTCAAAGCTCTCGTGTACACATCAGAATTCCAGTTGGCAAAAGTTACCGTAGACGGCAAGTCTTACACCTGCATCATGAAAGATTTGCAGTTCGACAAAGTGTACGACAAGCTGACGCACATTGACCTGTTGGAACTGGTAGACGACAAAGCCGTAGTAGCCAACCTGCCTGTAAAGTACGTAGGTAGTGCTGCTGGTGTAAAAGCCGGTGGTCGCCTGATTACAAAAATGAAAACGCTGAAGGTGAAAACCCTGCCTAAGTTTTTGAAATCAGCTATCGAAGTAGATGTAACCAACCTCGAACTGAACAGCAACATTCGTGTAGAAGACGTAAAACTGGAAAACATGGAAGTGGTCAACTCTCCCCGTATTCCAATGGCTTCTATCGTAATGACCCGTCAGTTGAAGCAGGAAGAAGCAGCTGCTGCAAAAGAAGACAAGAAGAAGAAGTAATCCTTTACCGGATGATTTCATTATGGCTCCCCGCTGCCCTGGCAGTGGGGAGTTTTTTATGTAAAAAGAACATCAGTTTCTTGTACAACGGAGGTCCATTGTCCTGCAAGCCATAGTACCACCGTAATTTCGCAACTGTATGAATAGTTATCTCATAGTAGGTCTGGGCAATATTGGTGCTGAGTATGCGCAAACCCGCCACAATATTGGCTTTGATGTGGCAGATGCATTTGTAAAACATCACGATGGCGGCTGGCATATCGACCGGCTGGCCGAAGTAAGCCAGTTCAAAATAAAAGGCCGGGCTATAACCGTGATAAAGCCTACAACCTACATGAACCTGAGCGGAAAGGCCATGAAGTTTTGGCTCGACAAAGAGAAAATTGCCCTCGAACATTCGATCACGATTGTAGATGAACTGGCGCTTCCCTTGGAGAAAATACGCCTGCGCCCCTCGGGCAGCGATGCCGGCCACAACGGACTCAAAAGCATTCAGGATTATACAGGCACCAACGAGTTTCCTAAACTGCGCTTTGGCATTGGCAATAATTTTCCCAAAGGCCGTCAGGTAGATTTTGTACTGGGCAAATGGAAGCCCGATGAGCAACCGCTTGTGGTGCAAAAGATAGACACCTGTGTGTCCGTCATTACAAGCTTTATTCTCGAAGGCATTCAGCCCGCCATGAACAAGTATAATAACCTGACTTTTAAATGATTGTGGGTAAACTCAACTATGCGGTGCTATTGGCTGTAGTATATTTACAAAGGCTGTAAACCTATCCTGGCAACAGGCGATTTTTTAAAACGAACCCTTACTAACCGGTTTTTTAAAATCCCTCCGCATATGAAAATTATTTGCATAGGCCGCAACTACGTAGCACATGCCCAAGAGTTGGGCAATGCAGTGCCCGACGAACCGGTCATTTTCATGAAACCTAAAAACGCCTTGCTCACACCGGGCAATCCGTTTTATTATCCGGCTTTTACCAACGAGCTACACTACGAATGCGAAATAGTGGTGCGGATTTGTAAAAACGGCAAATTTATCCATCCCTCACAGGCACATCATTATTTTGAAGAAGTGACGCTGGGCATTGATTTTACAGCCCGTGATGTGCAGGACAAACTCAAGAAAAAAGGCCTGCCCTGGGAAAAAGCAAAAGCTTTCGACCAATCGGCTGCCATTGGCGAATTTGTGCCCTGGGAAAGCCTGCACGACCCCACCAATATTCATTTCACTTTCCTTCGCAATGGCGAACAGGTGCAGGAAGGCTTCAGCAATTTGATGCTCTATCCCATTCACCAGATTGTGGCCCATGTAAGCGAATATTTTACCCTGAACATTGGTGATCTCATTTTTACCGGCACTCCTGCTGGTGTGGGTGAATGCGTAGTAGCCGATCGTTTTGAAGGATTGTTGGAAGGTCGCAAACTGCTGGAAGTAGAAGTGCGGTAGTGTGTAGCTATAGTTGAACACCACAAAGACATTCAATAATTTTCTAATCCTGTATTTTGGGTAGATTGCTTTTGTATGCGTGGCTACCCTTTATTTTTTTTACTGTTTGTACTGCTCTGCTGTGAGTGTATCACCGGCATGGCGCAATTGTATTTTCCCAATAAAAATATTACAACTGCACAAGGGCTGAGCGACAACAGGATTACCTGTTTTTACAAAGACAAAACCGGTTTTTTTTGGATTGGCACCAATAATGGGCTCAATCAATACAACGGGCATGCATTTACGGTGTACAAGCCTGCCAAAGCCAATGCAGTATCCAACGAAATTATAACCGATGTAACAGGTGATGATGCGGGTAATATTTGGGTGGCCACCATGAACGGGCTCAATAAATGGGAGCGGGCTACACAACAATGGAAGTTGTGGCTGCCCAACCAACCCGATACCAAAAGAGACCTGCCCAACAGTTTGGTGTGGGATATTGCCTTCGATAACAAAGGCCTGCTATGGATAGCCAGCGATGTATTTGAGTTTTCAAGTTTTGATGAAGCGTCGAACACATTTACTTACTACGATTGGCGGGCATTTGTAAAAACAATCAGTGGTAAAAAAACTGCGCCGGGATATCATGCTATACAACGCTTCGTTCAAAAAAATGACTATGAATTTTGGCTGGGTTCGAACAAGGGATTGGTGCATTTGAATACGGCTACCAAAAAGTTTACATACATAGGCGGTGGTTACAATGCTGATGTAATGGCAATACATTGGGATGCAGAAAAAAAAGAAGTGCTGCTTTCTGTAAAAGGCGGTTTGTTTTTTACTTTCAACGAAATTCAACAACAGTACAAGGCTGTACAACCTGTTCAAGATTTTTTTCCGTCCACAACGCTGCCTAAAGCAAAAGGAAACTACAACCTGCTGATACCATCAAGCGACGGATTGATTTATAAAAGTAATGGCAGTAATCTTTTTTCAAAAACAACACAAGTGCCGGGTTTAAAAGCATCCCTGCCTACTGGTGGTGTTACTACAGTATATGATGATGGTAAGGGGCTGCACTGGATAGGAACCAGTAACGGTATTTATATTGTTGATGACGCTGCAATGAATACAGCTTTTCTTCCTTTGGTAAAACCAGATCCGTCAGCAAGCATCAATCAAATCAGCAGTGTTTATTACAGCAAACATGATAGTTTGTATTTCGTTTCTACTGTGCGTCCTGCAGCAATGTTTACAATCAACCAACGCACCGGACAAATAAAAAAAATAACTCAAGACAATCGTGGCCGGCCCTTAGATACCTGCCTGATGGTAAAAGGGGCCGGAAACCACATCTGGCTACTAACGGAACGTTTCGTATATCGATATGATGCAGCAACAGCGGGGCTTACACACGTACCTACACCTTACGATGGTAAGCGGGTAGGCTACAGAGATGTAGCAGTAGATGCCAAGGGAAACACTTGGTGGGCCAGTTTTTACGAAGGCGTCTTTTACTACGATGTACAATTACGTCAATACAAAAGGGTGATTGGGGAAAGAGATAACTTTTTGAATGATGTTGCTACTGCTTTGCAGCCAGATACTTCGGGTAATACCATGTGGATGGGTTCCTATGGCCGCTACCTGCATGCCTATCATGTTGTACAAAAAAAACTTATCGGCTTCGATGAGTTTATGGGTGGCGATCGTTTGCAGTCGCTGAATCTCATTCATGATATTGAAACGGATATTGCAGGAAATATTTGGATAGCCACCAACGCAGGAGGGATTTTTAAAAACAACAATAACCTCAGTTCGCCTGCTGCTTTTTTGCAATACAACATGCAGAGCGGCTTAAGCAATAATCAGTTTTTGTCGCTAGCGGTTGGCAATAAAAACAGGCTCTGGTTATTGTCGGGCAAAGGACTATCGTGGTTGGATATGACTGCCAATACGCCAGTTGAACATACCGTAAGAGATGTGTTCGGCTTTTCGGGTACTGGTTTTGATCCTGCGATACCACGTCAAATTTTTTACGGGCACGCTGCTGATGAAGTGCTGGTGCCCATGGCCAACGGAGTATTGTTTCATTATCCTTTTGTAAATGCTGTTGTTAGGCCTTTTCCATTATTGCTGGCCATGCATCATTCCGGGCAAGATACAGCCCGCCTGAGTGCCGCTGAGCAGCACTTTCAGTTATCGCATCAGCAGCATGATCTTCATTTTTCTTTTGCTGGTTTGTATTACGGGCTTGCTGCTATTACCTATCGCTACAAGCTGGAAGGCTACGATGATGATTGGCAGTTGGCAGACAATGACCGACTGGAAGCCACATACAAAAAATTACCTGCCAATGCTTACACATTTACAGTGCAGGCGCTTGATCAGTATGGAAAAGTGATTGTTGAAAGTCAGTCTATCCATATTCGCTTGGCGCCTCCCTTTTGGCTGCAGTGGTGGTTTGTAAGTGCAGTGGTTGCAATATCTATTTTGTTGTTGTATTGCCTGGCACGAATAATCCGACAGCGGTTGTCTGATGAAAAAATGCTGACCTCATTTGCTACTTCTCTGTATGGAAAAAACAATATTGATGACATCAGTCAGCAGGTTGCACAACATTGTGTGCGTTATCTATTAGTTGAAGTATGTCATATTTATCAATACGATGCCAGCAATACATTATTGCGGCCGGTTGCATCTGCCAGCATATACGGTACTATTAATAAGGATGTAACGATTCAGCCCAAGGAACTCTTGATAGGTGAAGGTGTAGCAGGTACTGTGGCTGAAACCGGAGTGGCTAAAAGAATGGCCGGAGAAGCACAATCCACTACACAAAGTACTGCAGCTGTATTAGCCGTGCCGGTACAAGCCGATGGTAGGCTATTGGGTGTTATTGAGGCAACGCATCAGCGTAGCCGTTTTTTTACCAAACGACATGAACGATTGATGCAGCGCATAGCAAGTTTTATGGCAGCAAGGGTAGAGAAGTATATGACCGAGGAAAAAATCAGATCCAACATTGCCCGGGATTTGCATGACGAAATGGGCTCTACACTCACCAGCATCAACATATTGAGTAAAGTAGCGATGGCTCCCAACAGGCAATCATCAGAAATTCAGCAACACCTGCAAAAAATAAAAGACCATTCATCCAGTATGATGGAAAGTATGAGTGATATGGTGTGGGCCATTAACCCTGCCAACGATAGCATGGAAAAAATGGTGGTACACATGCGGGAGTTTGCAGTAGAAATACTGGAGCCAGCAGGCATTCGATTTAGCATGGAGCTACGTGGCCATGTGCATACAGTGTTGCTCAATATTCAGGAAAGAAAAGACCTTTACCTTATTTTTAAAGAAGCGGTAAATAATGCAGTGAAATACAGTGGCGCTGCTGAAATGACTATTGTAATTGAACACTTGCACAACCAATTGCTGATGCAGGTGGCCGACAATGGCTACGGGTTTAATTTGAATGACGCATCACAGGGAAACGGATTGAAAAATATGGAGGTACGGGCCAAAGCAATAGGAGCATCGTTGAGTATTACATCGGCACCGGGCAAAGGCACCGTGGTAAGCATTACAAAACCGCTCACATGATTGCGGTATTTCTTATTCTTATTAAATCTGCTAAGTTGCAAATCGTATACTTATAGCATGCGTTCACCCATTGGCATATTAATTTTTGAAGACAACGCAAATCTGCGGGAAAGTCTTACCAACTTGTTGTCACTCAACGAGGACTATACTATACTCGGCAGTTTTGCCGATTGTACAGAAGCCGCAGCACAAGTGAAGCAATTGGCACCAGCTGTTATATTGATGGATATTGATATGCCACGCATGAGTGGAATAGAAGCACTCAGAAGCATCCGCACTTTTAATACTTCGGTTCAAATTATTATGCTCACCGTGTTCGATGATAACACGCATGTTTTCGAAGCCATGTATGCCGGGGCCAATGGTTATTTACTCAAAAAATACATTTCGGAAAAACTCACCCAAAGCATTCAGGAAGTGATGAATGGCGGGGCTCCCATGAGTCCGAGTATCGCAAGAATGATCATTCAAAATTTACAAAAGCCATTGCCTGTTACGCAAAATTACCAACTCACCAACCGCGAAAAAGAAACCCTGCAACTGCTGGCACAAGGCAATAGCTTTAAAATGATTGCTGCCGAGTTATTCATCAGCCTCGATACGGTACGAACTCACATCAAACATATTTATGAAAAGTTGCAGGTTCGGTCGCAGGTAGAAGCCGTCAGTAAAGCCATCAACGAAAAACTGGTGTAATCCCTCGTTTCCAATAGTTTCTATCACATCATTGCGGTATTGTTTTCCCTTACCTGTGTGCACATCTTTGAGTAGCACATGCATTGCTTTATCCGAAGTATCTATCACATGCATTCATCAAAGACTAAACGCACTTGGTATGTTTCAAAAATTGCTGCTTATACTTATTTGTGTCACAGTTGTTGTTTATGCTCAGGCTCAGAATTTGGGTATCAATAAAACAAATCCGCAGGAGGCACTCGATGTAAATGGAAACATTCAATTGAATGGCACCATTAAAGTAAATGGTACTGCAGGCCAAACCGGGCAGGCGTTGTTTTCTACTGGTACAGGTTTGCAGTGGCTCGATGCGGCTGCCAACGATTTCAAACGCTTTCGCAGTTTTTTGGCCAATGGTACCTGGAATGTGCCACCGGGTGTAACCGAAGTATTGATTGAAGCTTGGGGTGCCGGCGGTGGTGGTAGTGGCGGCGGCGGCGGTGGCGGTGGTGGTTATGTGATGGCCATTATTGATGTGACCAACGTAACTCAAATCAGTTTTACAGTAGGAACAGGCGGAGCAGGTTCAAACACATCAACGGGTACAACTGGAGGAAATAGCGTAGTGAGTTGGACTGAAGCAGCCAATAGCCGAAGTGTTACTGCTCCCGGAGGTAATGGTGGATTGAATACCGGAAGTGGCACAGGTGGCAGCAATTTCAACGCCAATGTATCTGCTTCTACCAGTTTGTTCGAGCTGCCAGGTCTGCCGGGCAGCCCCATCCGAACACTCTACAACGAAAGCTCATCTAACACTTTTATTACAGCAATTGAGGGTGGCAAAGGTGGGGGCACGTACAAGTTTTATCAAAATGGCGGCGCTGGTCACAATTATTCTGTAACTGCTGCCAACGCGGCTTTTATACTCAACAGGGCCAATAACGCAGCTGTACCAGGTGGCGGTGGTGGTAGTGGCTACCGCCTTCAAAATATTGGAGGCAACAACGGTGCCAGCGGTATGGTCATCATTCGTTGGTAAAAATGAAATCGGCCAACATGAACAAATCATTTTTTACACTCCGATTTACCGGCATCCTCCTGCTATTTTCGATAGCATGGCTACAACCTGTGCAGGCAATTGCACAGCAGTCATCAGCTGATTCTGCCACCATTTCCCGGCATGCCATGCCATCGGCACAGGTAGTCAATATTCACCCTGGCCAATGGGCCAGCATTGCAGGCAGCTTCAAAAAAATTCGCAATTTTCTGGGCGTGGCCGGCCAGCCCATTACCAATTATACCTGGGTGGTACCTGCTGGTGTTTCAACCATTATGATTGAATGCTGGGGCGGCGGCGAAGCTGCCAGAAGTGCCGAAGGCGGAGCGGGTGGAAACTACTATATGGTGGTGGTGCCCATTGCTGCTGGCACCACGTTGCAAATAGCCGTGGGCGATGGCGGCCGTGGCGATGGCGATGTAAACGGACGACTCGGAAGGGGCTCAACGGTAAGCTGGATGCAGTCTGCCAGCAGCTTTTTTGTGACAGCCTTCGGCGGTAATGCCAGCACTACTGTTGGCAGCGACCAACTGCCTTCCGGCAGCTACCGCTATGGAGTGTTGGGTAGCCGGGGCCAGCCAGCCGATTACTTTTTTAACCGCAAATCGCAGTTTACCAATACCGTTCAGGTGTACGGCGGCACCGGTGGTGGTTCCTTTGGTTTTCCTTTTAATGGCGGTGCCGGGCACAACTACAATTTCATAGAAATCCTCAATACCCTTGATGTATACAGCAACGCTGCACATGGTGCCGTGCCGGGCGGTGGTGCCGGTGGCGGTATGGGTGGTACATACAGCGTAGAAACCAACCAGTACAGCCACGGCGGTGCAGGTATGGTGTTGGTTCGCTGGTAATTTTTTCAAGAAAAAAAGTGACAATGCTGCAAATGGTGCTGTTCCTTTTGTTGAAGCATGCGAAACAAATAGAACACCACTCTTTTCTTATCCGGGTTAAATGCACAACGCATGACAATGAATAACAAGAAATCAATCCTCAGCCTGCTGCTGATGCTAAGCTTAGGAGTTGCCCTGCATGCACAGCAGGTAGGCATTCGGGTGGCCAATCCGCAAGAGGCGTTGGATGTAAATGGCAATATCCAACTCAACGGAGCATTAAAAATAAATGGCAATGCGGGCCTGCCCGGCCAGCAGTTGAAACGAACAGCCCAAGGCATGGCATGGGAGAATATGACCCTTCAGCAATCTATGACCCGCTGGCAGGTGTTTACCACGCCCATCAATGGAACTCCGTGGACGGTGCCCGCCGGCGTAACCGAAGTAATGGTAGAAATATGGGGTGCTGGTGGCGGCGGTAGTTCCTCCGCCGATGGGTCGGGCGGTGGTGGCGGCAGCGGTGCTTATTCCTGTGGCGTAATTGATGTAACCAATGTGAGTAGCCTCGCCATATACGTAGGTTCCGGCGGGGCTGGTGGCAGGGTAGCAAACGGACAAGACGGGCAGGCATCTGAAGTAAGATGGACGCAGTTTGCCGTAAACTACAGAATACAATCTGCCGGCGGATTAAGAGGACTGGTAGATGCCGCTGGTGGCGGCGGGCCAATTGCCCCGGGCATTACGGTGGTGCCTTCTACCATGAGTTTGTTTCAGCTGCCCGGCCAGCCGGGGAGCCCTGTACGGAGCACTCATACTTTGGCAGCCTCCGGTATTTTTTACAGGCTGGTGTATGGCTCCGAAGGTGGTGCTGCTTTTCAATTTGCAGAATATGCGAAACCCGGCAGCAATTATGGATTTGACCCCAACAATGCCAATACTGGAGCCAGCATTTTCGGCTCCGATAGTGATAATATAGCGTTGGCAGGTTTTGGCGGAAGTTCTAATAAAAGAACCACAAATGATGGTGCCGATGGCGGGCACGGAATGGTAGTGATTCGCTGGTAATTTTTCGACAATCACCAACCCCAATTTCTTCATCGACAGTTTTTAGCTATGAGTATTTCTCCAACACGACACTTGGTTGCATCATTGCTTGTGAGCATGCCAATGTTATTGCTGGCGCAAACGCCGGTTCCTCAACTCATCAAAAACATACGGCTGGGTGTAGGTGGGCATGGGCTCGAAAAATTTGATAAAGTGGCAGTGCTGGGCAATCAATTTTTCTTCACTGCCAATGATGGCCTTTCTGGTGAAGAACCTTATGTAAGCAATGGTACCGAAGCGGGTACTTTTTTATTAAAAGATATTCGGCCCGGTACACAAAGCAGCATCCCCGATTTGGTAAATGCTACCAGTTTTTCGGGCTTTGCCGCCATCAATAATAAAGTGGTGTTTGCTGCAAGCGATGGTACAACGGGGTTGGAACTGTGGGTGAGTGATGGCAGTACCAATGGTACCGTATTGCTGAAGGATATACAGCCCGGTAGCGGTGGCAGTGCGCCGTCGGCTTTTTTTGTGTGGGAAAACCGGCTACTGTTTTCAGCCTCCACTTCTACCAACGGAAGAGAGCTCTGGATAACCGATGGCACCACCGATGGCACTGTATTGCTAAAAGATATTTACACCAATCAGGCGAGTGGCAGTTCCAATCCGGAGGGGTTTGCGGTGTTGGGCAACCGGGTATATTTTGCAGCATCCACACACGATACCGGCCGCGAATTGTGGGTGACAGATGGTACACCCACCGGCACACTGCTGTTCAAAAACATTGTGCCCGAAACATCATGGTGGATCAATCTCTTTAGCTCCAACCCAACCGGCATGTATGCCTTTGAGGGCAAACTGTATTTCGAAGCCAATGGAGACATGAGTGGAAACAACAGAGAACTTTGGATAAGTGATGGCACAGACGCAGGTACCCTTTTGGTAAAAGACATCAATCCATTGCCCGATGGCAATAGCTACCCGGCAGAGTTTACGGGTTTCAACAACAAAGTATATTTCCGGGCCGATGATGGCTCCAATGGTCAGGAACTTTGGGTAACCGATGGCACCACAAACGGCACCAAAATGGTGAAAGATCTGTTGCCCGGTGCACCGGGTGCTGGCCCTACCAATTTCTTTGTGTTCAATAATCGATTGTGTTTTGTGGCCTACAATCAGTTGTTTGGATATTTTACCTACTGGCTTAGTGATGGCACAGAAGCCGGAACACAACGGTATAGCCAACTTTATCCAAACCGGTTGTTTGGTGCCCCCAATACAATACCACCGGTGGTAGTGGGTAGTCGGGCATTTTGGCCGGCATCGCCCCACGGGGCACCCGGCGGCAGCGTGTACGATTTTCGGTTGTTTATGCTGGATGAGCAGTGGAACACTACTTTAATACTTCCCATAACTTTTGATCGGAACGCTCAAGTACCAACTCAGAATAAGTTGCACCGTTTTGGCAACACACTGGTTTTTGCCGCCAATTATCTTAGCACTATTGCTACAGAACCATACCTGATGGATGTGGCTGCTTTTTTGCAGGTGACTGCCCAATGGACGGGCAGTGCCAGTAGCGATTGGCACACCGCCAGCAACTGGAGTACAAATGTGGTACCCAATGCGCAAACAATCGTCATAATTCCAAATGGCACAGTGCCATGTGTCGTTTCCACAGCCGATGCTTTGGCTAAAAGTGTAACGGTAGCAACCGGTGCCGAACTACGTACACAAAACGGAAAAGTATTATTGCTGTCGCAATAAACTGCCATGCAAGCAAAGCCTGCCACTTTCATCTGGATTGTAAAAAGCAGGTTTCAGCAGGCTTGAATTTTATAAAATTCGCATGGGGGGCTCTCCCTACTTTTGCCCTGCTTTTTAAAAGCAGCTTGCCTATTTTATGATTGAACAGCAACTTTTGCAAAAGGCCTACCGGCTAATGTATGCCAGCGTATGCATGGCCAATAAGTACGAGGAAAACCGCTCTGTTTGTAAGTATGTGCACAGCACCAGCCTTGGCCACCAGGCCATTCAACTGGCCGTGGCTTTTCAGCTTCGTCCCGAAGATTGGATAAGTCCTTACTATCGTGATGAAAGTATTTTGTTGGGCATTGGCATGGAACCAGCCGACCTGATGCGGCAATTGCTGGCAAAAGCCAACGATCCGTTTAGCGGGGGCCGCAGTTACTACAGCCACCCCAGCCTCAACGATGCCGATAAGCCCCGTATTATGCACCAAAGCAGCGCCACGGGCATGCAGGTAATTCCTGCCACCGGTGCCGCACATGGTTTGCAAATGCTGAACAAGCCCGGCGTGGTGGTGTGCTCTCTCGGCGATGCCAGCATGACCGAAGGCGAAGTAGCCGAAGCCTTGCAGGTAGCGGTGCTACACAAGTTGCCCATTTTGTATTTGGTGCAGGATAACGGCTGGGGTATTAGTGCTACTGCTACCGAAAGCAGGGTGATGAGTGCCGTGCAATATGCACAAGGATTTCCAGGCCTTACGGCAATAGAAATAGATGGCACCGACTTTACACAATGCTATACTACCGTAACCGATCTGCTGCAACATTTGCGTAGCGGAGCAGGGCCTGTGTTGCTGCAAGCAAATGTGCCTTTGCTCGGTCATCATACCAGTGGTGTACGCAAAGAGTTTTATCGTAACAAGACTGAATTGCTGCAGGAAGCAGAAAGAGATCCTGTACAAAAGCTAAAAGCTTTTTTGCTGGCCAAAGGTTGGACGCAAGAGCAGTTGCTTGACATAGAAAAAGCGGCACAACAATGGGTAAATGAAGCATTTGAAACTGCACAAGCTTCGCCCGACCCCGATGCAGCTACTGTAACGCAACATGTATTTGCGCCTACGCCTGTGCTGGAAGAAAAAGGCAACCGACAACCCGCCAATGCTGCTGCTATACCCATGGTAGATGCGGCCTTGTTTGCCATTCGTGAAATCATGCAGCAATATCCTGAGGCCGTGTTGTACGGGCAGGATGTTGGTCGCCGCTTGGGTGGTGTGTTTAGAGAAGCTGCCACACTCGCCGATCAGTTTGGCGATAATCGTGTGTTTAACACTGCCATTCAAGAGGCCTACATTATTGGCAGTACTGCTGGCATGAGTGCAGTGGGTGTAAAACCCATTGTAGAAATTCAGTTTGCCGATTATATCTATCCTGGTTTCAACCAGTTGGTGACGGAGCTCAGCAAAAGCTGTTATCTCAGTATGGGAAAGTTTCCGGTGTCGGCGGTAATTCGGGTGCCCACAGGTGCGTATGGTGGTGGTGGCCCGTACCACAGCGGCAGCATCGAAAGCACCTTGCTCAGCATCAAGGGCATCAAAGTGGTATATCCCTCCAATGCCGCAGATATGAAAGGTTTGATGAAAGCAGCCTTTCTCGATCCTAACCCCGTTGTGATGCTGGAGCACAAAGGTTTGTACTGGAGCAAAGTGCCCGGTACAGATGCGGCTAAAACACCGGAGCCCGATGCCGGTTATATCGTTCCGCTGGGCAAGGGCCGCATAGTGCAGGCCGCCAGCGAGGCCGCTTTTGCAGCTGGGGAATCTTGCTGTGTGATTACCTATGGCATGGGTGTGCACTGGGCTATCGGGGCAGCGAGTGCATTTTCACAACAATTGGAAATTATTGATTTGAGAACACTGTATCCTTTGGATGAAAAATTGATATATGATACCGTAAAAAAACACGGTAAATGTTTGGTGCTAACGGAGGAGCAACAAAGCCACAGTTATGCAGAAAGCCTCGCCGGACGCATACAGCAGCATTGTTTCCAATACTTAGATGCGCCGGTACAGGTAATGGGTGCATTGGATGTGCCCGCTGTGCCCATACATGTACAGCTGGAAGCAGCCATGCTGCCAACTGTAGCCAAAGTGACCGATCGCCTGTCTGCTTTGCTAATGGGGTAGAATTCAACAGCTTTGCCCAAAAATCATTGGCAATTTTACACTGCATAATTATATTCGCCCATATACCGAACAGTTATGCGTAGTTTATTGCTGCTTTGTTGTTGTATTTCTGCAGCAGTGTATGGTCAAAAAAGTGTAGCCGAAAAGGCGTTCAATATTTCAGCCATCGCAGCCAAGTATCATGTGTCGCCAAGAGCGGTTAATGACAGCTTTGCTGTGCAGGTTTTTCGATCTTTTATGGATCAAATAGATCCGTATACAATTTATTTTACGCAGCAGGAATATCAGCAGTTGCAAACTGCTGCAGTTGGCATTGATGAAGATATTACCAGACAGTCCACTGTGTTTCTGCAAACAATTAGCAAGCAGTATTTTTTGGTACGGAAAAAAGCGGTGCAACAAATGCAGTCCCTTTTATCGAAGCCGTTCAGCTTTTCTGCAAAAACTTATTTTACCACCAACAGCGAGGCCGATGCCGGTAAATACATCGATGAGCCACAGCTGCAGCGGATGAAGGCTTATTTGCAATGGCGGGTGCTCACTGCTTTGTCAGATTTGTTGCCGGAAGATTCCACGCATCTGTCACCGGCATTTGTGCAACAGCATATTGGCGAAGCACAACGGTCTGTGCAGTCAACCATTGAAAAGCGTTATGCACAGTTGGCAGCCGATTCTGTAAAGATGGCCCGTTGGCTGGAGGAAACATACCTGAATGCGATTGCTACCGCTTACGATCCGCATACTGAATATTTTAGTAACGAAGCCTACGACGAATTTGAGGCTGGTCTTAGCAGCGAATCAATGGCTTTTGGTTTCGGGCTGGAGCCAAACAGCGAAGGCAACTTGCTGATTACAAGTGTGATGCCCGGTAGTGCTGCCTGGAAAAGCAGCAATATTCATGAAGGCGACATGATTATTGCCATGAAACCAGAGGGAGAAAAAACGGTATCTGTAGCCAATGCAACACCAGAAGAATTGAATGCCCTGTTTGAACGTTATGCTGATAAAACAGTTGAATTTACCATTAAGGCGGCAGATGGTACCACCCGTGTAGTGAAGCTTAAAAAGCAAGCCATACGCAACGAAGAAAATGTGGTACGTGGCTGGATACTGGACGGACAACCACGCCTTGGATTTATCTCGTTGCCGTCGTTTTACACCCAAACTAACGATGGCATTGGCACCAGTTGTGCAGAAGATGTAGCCAGGGAAATTGTAAAATTAAAACAAGAAAAAATTGACGGGCTGGTACTCGATTTGCGTTTCAATGGTGGCGGAAGTATAGAAGAAGCCGCAGCAATGCTGGGCATTTTTATCGACATCGGCCCGCTGGGTGTGGTAAAAGTATACAGTGGCAGAACCGAACCTATTAAAGATGTAAACAGAGGTACCATTTATGATGGCCCGCTGGTAGTAATGGTGAATGGCGCCAGTGCTAGTGCATCAGAAATGCTGGCAGCAACCTTACAGGATTATCGAAAAGCAGTAATTGTAGGCAGTACCACATTTGGTAAGGCTACCATGCAAGTAGTGGTACCACTGGAGGCAAATTTTGATTTTGAAAAATATGCACCCGATAGTAAGCAATCAGATGCTACTAAAGACTTTTTAAAAATCACCATGGGCAAGCTCTACCGTGTCAATGGTAAAACCGCACAAAATACCGGTGTAGTACCCGATGTGTATTTGCCCGATTATTTTGAAGCGGCTCAGTTCACCGAACGCAGCTATGTTACTGCTTTGCCGGCCGACAGCATCTCTGTTCAACTTCCTTACAGAGCATTGTCCGAAAAGTATAGCAGGCACACATTCAAAGCATTTGAGCAAAGCAGTGTAGCCAACGATCCTGAATTTGTGCAATTGAAAAATACAGTACGATTGCAACAGCTGACCAACGCATTGAACAGGGTACCATTGATGCTATCGGAATACAACCTGTGGCAGAATGATGAGTGGGGAGATACGCAGGAAACCACCTCCGCAAAAAAGGGGAATGCCCAATCGCCTTATGCAGTAGCCAATACAAGGCTGGATGCAGCTTACAACGCTATGGATAGTTATCAAAAAGAAAATGATGACATGATCATGAATGAGCTTATGGAAGATGCATGGCTAAGGCAGGTGTATTTACTTTTCAAAAATGTACTTATTAAAACCAATCAATAAAAATTACTATCACACCTATGAGAAAGTTGTTGATGCTTACAGTTGTATTATTCACTGCTGTAAAAATGATGGCACAAGATGACCCAGTATCCGTATTGAATAAAATAAATGTGCAGATGGAAGCAGTGTCAAAACGCTATGTGGTGTACCAAAGTGTAGTAGCACATAGCGACAATCTGCGCAAAGCCGAAAAACGCCGTCAGGAAATGATGAACCAGGTAACCACTGCCCGCCAAAGCCTTGCAGAAATACCTTACTACAAAGGCGACAGAATGTTGCATCAGGCATTTGGCGAGTACCTGAAGTTGGTGGAGTATAACCTCAATGAAGATTACGCCAAAATGGTAAACATGAAGGAAATTGCTGAGCAGAGTTATGATAAAATGGAAGCCTATATGTTGCTCAAAGACAAGGTATCTGAAAAAATGCGTATGGCAGGCGAAAAACTGGATTCCGTTCAGCGTACCTATTGCAAGAAATATGACATCAAATTAGTAGAGGAACAAAAAAGTGAACTGAGCCGACAGCTCGAAAAAATCAGTGAGGTATCCAAGTACGAAGATAAATTGTACCTCATCTTTTTTAAGTGCAACGTTATTGAGGGCGACCTCTTAGAATCGCTGGACAAAAAAAATGTAAATGCAACAGAGCAGTTACGCAGTTCGCTCAAATCATTTGCTGAAGAAGGCTCGGCAATATTAGATACGCTAAAAGGCTATCGCGGCGACAACACGCTGGTAACGGCATGCAGACGAAGTATGGAGTATTATAAAAAGGCCGCAGATAAGTATGCAGACTTTACCGGCTTCTTTACAAAAGAGGCCAATTTCAACCGGTTAAAACAACAGTTTGAAGGCGACAAGGATATGCGTAAAGACAAGGCTGCACTTGACAAATACAACAATGCTGTAAAAGAAATGAATGATGGCATAGGCCAGTACAACAATACCAATGATTACCTCAATAAATACCGCAGCGAAACCATCGATTTCTGGAATAATGCCGTCAAGCAATTTCTGGACAGGCATATTCCCGTAGCTGATTAGTAAATATCAAATGTGAAAATGTCAGCGTTGGTCAGCGTCGTTGTACATTTCAATTATATTCAGTTATTCAATCAATCAAACTATGCGGTATTTGATTTCAGGTTTTATGGGGGTACTCCTCAGTGGTAGCGTTGCTGCACAACAGTCCTTCACACTCACCGGCAATGTGAGTAAAGTAAAAGATCCGGTAAGCAAAGTGTACTTATCGTACTACGCCGATGGCGAAAGCCACCGCGATAGTGCCGAAGTAAAAAACGGAACATTTACGTTTAAGGGCACACTCAATGAAGCCATATTGGGCAACCTGATGGCACGCATCAAAGAGAGTGCCGGCACCGGTTTGCGACCATACAACATGCGGAGAGACGGGTACGGCATTTTCTTGCAACCCGGCAAACTCAGCATCAGCAGCGTTGACTCTTTTTCGAACGCAACTGTAAAAGGTTCAGCTGCGCATACTGCTTATCTGAAGCTGAAAGCCATGAACAAAGAGCTGGATGATAAAGGTGCGGAGCTAAACAAAAAATATGGTGAATACAGCCGTGCAAAAGATGAAGCCGGCATGAAGCAAATTGAAAAAGATTTTGATGCCTTAGAAGCACAAATGAATGCCAATTACAAAAAGTACATTACGGAAAATCCAAAGTCACCCATTGCGTTGTATGCTCTAAACCGTTTTGCCGGCTATGATATCAATGCTGCTGAAGTAGAGCCGCTTTTTTTGCTACTGCCCGAAGCAACCCGCAATAGCTCGGGTGGTAAAGACATGGCAGAAAAAATAGACAAGGCGAAGAAAACCGGCATCGGTGTTATTGCCATGGATTTTACGCAGAATGATACACTCGGCAATCCGGTGTCTTTGTCCTCGTTCCGTGGCAAATATTTACTCATCGATTTTTGGGCCAGCTGGTGTGGTCCTTGCCGTCGCGAAAACCCGAATGTTGTAGCGGCCTATCAAAAGTATCATGCCAAGGGCTTTGATATTTTGGGTGTATCTCTCGACCAACCCAATGCCAAAGAAAAATGGATGAAAGCCATTCATGATGATAACCTTACCTGGACGCATGTGTCTGATTTGAAATACTGGAAAAATGAAGTAGCGGTGCAATATGGCATTCAGGCCATTCCGCAAAACTACCTGCTCGATCCGGAAGGAAAGATCATTGGCAAAAACCTGCGGGGTGAAGAACTGCAGCAAAAACTGGCCGAAATTTTC
Organism: Chitinophagaceae bacterium; assembly: GCA_020848815.1. GTDB lineage: Bacteria > Bacteroidota > Bacteroidia > Chitinophagales > Chitinophagaceae > Phnomibacter. The sequence goes on from JADLHL010000189.1 coordinate 34,287, forward strand.
AAATAGACATACGCTGTTTTTTATAGAACGCTGTGTGGTGAATGGCTTTCACTGCACAGCGTTTTTTATTGATGAATACTTGGCAAACATTACCAACCGTTCGACAATGCTAAAATCTGGGGGTATTGTAGCAAAGGCATAAAGCATGCGGCTTAACAACTTACTTTTGTGCCCTCAAAAATTGCCTGATCATGAACCTGCGAGTAAGTAACCGTGGCGAAGCAATGCCCGCCAGTCCCATTCGTAAGCTGGTGCCCTATGCCGAAGCTGCCAAGAAAAGAGGAACAAAAGTGTATCACCTCAATATTGGTCAGCCCGATATTGAAACACCTGCTGCCGTGCTGGATGCGGTACGCCACAGCGACTTCAAAGTGTTGGAATACAGTCACAGTGCAGGTAATGAAAGCTATCGCCGCAAATTGGTGAGCTACTACGAAAGTGTAGGGGTGCATGTCAATCATCAGCAAATCATCATCACCACCGGTGGTAGCGAAGCCATTTTGTTTGGTTTCATGGCCTGTCTCGATCCGGGCGATGAAGTAATTATACCAGAACCTTTTTACGCCAACTACAATGGTTTTGCCGTAGCTGCTGGTGTAAATGTGGTGCCCGTTACCTCACATATCGAAAACGGATTTGCGCTGCCGCCAATTGCCGATTTCGAAAAAGTAATTACGCCAAAAACCAAGGCGATTGTGATTTGCAATCCCAACAATCCTACGGGGTATTTGTACAGCAAGGCCGAAATGGAGAGCCTGAAAGAAATAGTGCTCAAGCACAACCTCTATTTGTTTAGCGATGAAGCCTACCGTGAGTTTAGCTATACCGGCGAACTCATGAGTGTGATGCATTTGCAAGGTGCCGACGATCATTTGGTAGTGATGGATACCATCAGCAAACGCTACAGTGCTTGTGGTGCCCGACTGGGTGCATTGGTGACTAAAAACCAGGCTGTGCTGGATGCCGTGATGAAGTTTGCACAGGCCCGCCTGAGCCCGCCATCTTTTGCACAAATTGCCGGCGAAGCAGCCATCGATTTACCTGCCGATTATTTCACCGGCGCCAAAGAAGAATACCAGCGCCGTCGCGATTTGCTGGTGCGCCGCCTCAATGCCATGGAAGGCGTGTATTGCCCCAATCCGGGTGGTGCGTTTTATGCCATGGCAAAATTGCCTATTGATGACAGCGACAAATTTTGTCAGTGGTTGCTGGAATCATTTGAGCATAACGGACAGACAGTGATGCTGGCGCCAGCCACGGGCTTTTATGGCACTGCAGGTTTGGGTAAGCAAGAAGTTCGGCTGGCATATGTGCTCAACCTCGAAGCTATCGACAAAGCCATGGATTGCCTTGAGGCAGCACTGAAAGTGTATCCGGGAAAAACAAACTAATTATTTCAATAATTCTTGGAACAAAGCTCCTTCGGGAGCTTTTTTTATGGAAAAAAGTGGCACAAAAAAAGCGACAAAGAATGTCGCTTTTTAGAAGAGTAGCGAGGAGCAGACTTGAACTGCCGACCTTCGGGTTATGAATCCGATGCTCTAACCAGCTGAGCTACCTCGCCAAATGGGTTGCAAATGTAGGGGGAAAATCAGTTTTCTGCCAAACACAAGTTTGATTTTCTGCCGGACCTTTATTTTATCACTACGCCGCTGATGGTCAGCACCTTGGTTTCCGCCACATTCACCAGCTTCACCGTAATTTTTTTGGTAAAAGCCCCGGGTTCTTTGGCATCGTAGGTTACGGTAATGGTACCCTTGCCGCCAGCCATCACCGGCCGCTTCGGAAATTCAGGCTTGGTACAGCCGCAATCGGCCGTGGCGTCTTCAATAATCAGGGGCTTGGTGCCGGGGTTGGTAAAGCTGAACTCGTAGGTCACAGGTTTTTCCTTGGGTATTTTTCCAAAGTTGTGGCTGCTGGTTTCAAAGCGAATCAAGCCATCTACCTTGGCTTGAGCCCACAGCAAACCCGTGAGGCTGAGCAACAGGGCAATGGCCGAAAAGCGAAGTGTTTTCTTCATCGTTAATAGTGAGGGAATGAAAAAAGCGCTGTGGTGGCAGCGCTTTTCAATATGGTAAAAGTCAATTATTGTTTGATTTTGCCCACAGCGCCATTGGCAGGAGCAGGTGTGGCGGGGGTGGCTTCTACAGTACCGGTAATCATGATTACTTTTTGCTGACCACCATTGTAGGTGATGGTGATGGGCTTGTCGAAACGACCAGCGGCAGCAGCATTAAAGCCCACTTTGATTTTTACTGATTCACCGGGTGCATAGGCGCCAGCCTTAAATTCGGGGGTAGTGCAACCGCAACCGGCTTGTACCATTTCCAGCTTCAGCGAGTCGCCCAAACCTTTCAATTCAAAAAAAGTATACACAGGTTTGCCTTGTGCAATTTTGCCAAAGTCGTGTGAGGTTTCATTCAGCCACAGGCTTTCCTTTTTATCCTGAGCAAAAGTGGTGGTAGCTACCAGCATCAGGCAGGCTACAAAAGCGAGGAGTTGTTTCTTCATAAAATCCGGTTTTTAAGCGTGGCGCTAAATTATTGCAATTGCGTGGAATGGCCGCCTCCCGTTCCTGTTAAAAATTCCCGGTGTCATGGTTTGGTAAACTATCCACAGCGGCGACCGGTGGCTATGCCAATGCGGCCCGAAGCGCTACATTTGCGGCATGGAAAATCAGATTGCTGCAGCCCAACATGCTGAAATCCTATCATTTGAGAGTTTTCGGCAGGAGGTTTTAAAAGATTTTCGGGTGGCTGTAACCAGCAGGCAGGTAAGCCTGATGGGCCGCCGCGAAGTGCTCACCGGAAAAGCCAAGTTTGGCATTTTTGGTGATGGCAAAGAATTGCCACAGGTGGCACTGGCCAAGTTTTTTAAACCCGGCGATTGGCGCAGTGGCTATTACCGCGACCAAACCTGGATGTTTGCCCTTGGGCAAGCAACCGTGCAGCAGTTTTTTGCGCAGCTCTATGCCGACCCCACCAATGAGCACGACCCATGGAGTGCCGGCCGGCAAATGAATGCCCATTTTACCAGCAAAAATGTAAGCGCCGATGGCGAGTGGTACAACCTTACCGAACAATACAATACGGCTACGGATATGGCCCCTACCGCCGGGCAAATGCCTCGTTCTGTTGGTTTGGCTTTGGCTTCAAAAACATTCCGTCATTTACCCGACTTACAGGAACTACAACACCTGAGCCAGCAAGGCAATGAGGTTTGCTTTTGCTCCATAGGCGATGCCAGTACCAGCGAAGGTCATTTTTGGGAAACGGTGAATGCAGCATGTGTACAGCAAATTCCGCTGGCACTGTTTGTATGGGATGATGGCTATGGCATTTCTGTGCCAAAATCTTTTCAAACTACCAAGGGCAGTATTTCTGAAGCATTGAAGGGTTTTGAAATAACCACCGGCACCAATGGCATGCACATTTACAAAGTAAAAGCTTGGGATTATGCCGGTATGTGCGAAGCTTTTGAACATGGCATTACCATTTGCCGGGAGCAACACATACCTGTGCTGTTTCATGTAGAAGAAGTAACACAGCCACAAGGCCACAGCACCAGCGGCAGCCACGAACGTTACAAGTCGGCAGAGCGGCTGGAGTGGGAGCGGGAGTGGGATTGCAACAAGAAATTTAAAGAGTGGATTATTGCCAACGAGCTGGCCACTGAAGAAGAGCTGGATGAAATAGAGATTGACATTAAAAAGCATATTGCTGACAGCAAAAACAAAGCCTGGGCGGATTATCTGGAACCCATAAAAGAACAGGCAGCACAAGTGCTGAGCTTATTGCAGCAAGCTATTGATACTGGTGCCGGCGATGCTGAAAAAATAACTGCAGCACTCAATGAACTGCGGCAAAACAAAGAGCCGATGCGCCGCAACGTATTAAAAGCATTGGCTACGGGCATCGACTTTAGTAACGGATATGTATTGCAGCAAATGATGCAATACCGACAAGAGCTGGAGCAACTCAATGAAGGTCTCTACAACTCACATTTGTATGCTACTGGTAGTGCAAGTGCTCTACGGGTAAATGTTGTAGCACCGTATTATCACGAAGAATCGCCTACCATTAATGGCTACGAAGTACTCAACCGGTATTTCGATGAGCTGTTTACCAACAACAAACGGGTAGTTGCTTTTGGTGAAGACCTTGGCAATATTGGCGACGTAAATCAGGGCTTTGCAGGCTTGCAACAAAAGCATGGCATCGGCCGCATATTTGATACCGGCATTCGTGAAGCCACCATTATGGGTCAAGGCATTGGCATGGCACTGCGTGGCTTGCGTCCCATTGCCGAAATTCAGTACCTCGATTATTTGCTGTATGGCTTGCAACAATTAAGTGATGATGTAGCCACCCTGCAATACCGCACCAATGGCCAGCAAAGTTGTCCCATTATAGTGCGTACCCGCGGCCATCGCCTGGAAGGTATTTGGCACAGTGGCAGCCCCATGGGTATGATATTGAACAGCCTTCGTGGCATGCATGTATGCGTACCACGAAACATGGTGCAGGCTGCCGGCATGTACAATACTTTGCTCGATAGCATCGATCCTGCACTGGTGATAGAATGCCTGAATGGCTACCGGCTGAAAGAACAACTGCCTGCCAACCTGATGGACATGCGTGTGCCGCTGGGTGTGCCCGAAGTATTGCGGGAAGGGGCTGATATCAGCATTGTTTCTTACGGCTCTACACTGCGCATTGTTGCAGATGCTGCTGAAAGACTGGCGCAGTTAGGCATTGATGTAGAAATCATAGATGTGCAAACCTTACTGCCTTTAGATATTCACCACAACATTGTGGCTTCATTGAAAAAAACAAACCGCATATTGTTTGTAGATGAAGATGTGCCCGGTGGTGCTGCTGCTTTTATGTACAACCATGTAATGGAAGTACAGGGCGGCTACAAATGGCTGGATGCTACGCCTCGTACACTCACTGCAAAAGCACATCGCCCTGCGTATGGCAGCGATGGCGACTACTTTAGCAAACCCAATGCTGAAGATGTAGTACGTGTGGTGAAAGAGATGATGGCTGAATAAATGTAATGGCAACAGTATTTTGTAACAGCTGTGTGGCCTTTGCTGCACAGCTGTTGTATTAAAAGCAAACACCACATGCCCGAAATCAATTTTCTCTTACTCATTGATGTGCTGGGCACAGCCAGTTTCGCCATCAGCGGTGCCCGTATGGCGTTGCAAAAACAACTCGATGTTTTTGGTGTCATCATCATTTCGTTTGTAACATCTATTGGCGGTGGTACCATTCGGGATGTACTCATGGGCAACTTTCCGGTGAACTGGATGCGTAATGAACTCATTATAGCGGTGATACTGGTGGCATGCATTGGTACCATGCTGGTGCGAGGCTTGCATCAAAAATTATCAACCACTTTATTTCTCTTCGATTCATTCGGGCTTGGTTTGTTCACCATTGCCGGCATGAGCATTGCATTGTCAGCTGGCTATTCGCCGGGCATGAGCATTGCCATGGGCACCATCAGTGCCTGCTTTGGCGGCGTCATCAGAGATGTGTTGCTCAATCAGGTGCCGCTCATTTTTCACAAAGAAATTTATGCATCTGCCTGCATTGCCGGAGGGCTCCTGTATTATGGCCTTACACAAATGAATGTATCGCAGCATCTTGCTGAAATAGTAAGTATTATTACCATCGTTTTGATTCGGGTAGTTGCCGTGAGGTTCAACCTCTCTTTACCCGCTATTCATCAATCATCAACTCCCACATCTACATGAACTTAACTATTTACCAGGTCGATGCATTTACCGACGAATTGTTTAAGGGCAATCCTGCGGCCATTGTGCCACTCAGGCAATGGTTGCCCGACGATGTAATGCAACGCATTGCCATGGAAAATAACCTGGCCGAAACAGCTTTTTTTGTGCCACTCTATCCCGGTGCCAATGGTGGTGCCGATTATCATATCCGCTGGTTTACACCTACGCTTGAAATTGATTTGTGCGGTCATGCTACGGTAGCTACCGCTTTCGTGATTGATAAAATGATGAAGACCGGTGAGCAACACATCACGTTCAGTACGCAAACAGCTGGTCATTTGGAAGTAACCATTCAGGACGATTGGTATCTCCTCGATTTTCCGGCCCGTATGCCAGAGCCAGTGGTGGCTCCATCTTTGCTGTACAAGGCCTTGGGCGTTAGTAATGTGGTAGAGATACTGAAGTCGAGAGATTATTTTGTGGTGCTGGAAAATGAAGATGCGGTGCGGGAAGTGAAGCCTGACATGACCTTGCTGAAACAATTGGATACCACAGGTGTAATAGTAACAGCAAAAGGCTACAAGGCCGATGCTGTAAGCCGCTGTTTTTACCCCAAAGCTGGTGTAGATGAAGATCCGGTAACGGGTAGTGCTCACTGTAATGTAGTACCTTACTGGAGCCAGCAGCTACAAAAAACACAGTTGGTATGCCGGCAAATTTCGGCAAGGGGAGGTGAGTTGGTTTGCGAACATCGTGGCGATAGAGTGATACTCGGCGGCAAAGCGGTGTTGTATATGAAAGGAGAGATTTATTTACAGCAATAAAAGAGCGTTATGGCGTACAAAAAAACAGAACAGTATGACGAACAAGTGACTGCAGACCTCGCAGCGGCCTATCGCCAAACCCTTGCATTGCTGGGCGAAGATGTGCAGCGGGAAGGTTTGGAGAAAACACCGGAGCGTGTAGCCAAAGCCATGCAATACCTTACGCAAGGGTATCAGCAAAATGCGATTGACATACTCAACTCTGCCAAGTTTAATGAAGATGTGAGTGAAATGGTGATTGTGAAAGACATTGAACTGTACAGCCTTTGCGAACACCACATGCTGCCCTTTGTGGGCAAGGCGCATGTTGCATACATACCCAATGGTTACATTACCGGCCTTAGCAAAATAGCCCGTGTGGTAGATGTGTTTGCCCGCCGCCTGCAAGTGCAGGAAAGACTGACAACTCAAATTCTTGAATCGATAGATACGGCGCTAAACCCAATGGGTGTAGCGGTTGTGATCGAAGCCAGTCATTTTTGTATGATGATGCGGGGCGTCAGCAAGCAAAACTCCGTTACAACTACTTCGGCATTTAGCGGTGCATTTACCAAAGAGCCAACCCGCAGCGAATTTTTGCGGTTGATTGGAGCGAAGCTAAGTTAGTGTTTGGCTCCAAAACCCCACGGTGCTGGAGGCGGCGCCACAGGTTTTGATAAATCAAAACGAATGCTGTATTGTCTGTCGCTGCCTATGCGGCGCAGGTTGTAGCTGAAGTATTGGTTCGTCAGCAATTCAATCCACCACACGTTAGCGGCAGCATTGGGTAAAAGATTTACAGTAAACTGATCGGCCGGAAAATATTGTACAGTTGGCATACCGGTACTGGTTGCAAATCCGCCGTACTGCGTCACTTTATCAGGATGGCCATCTTCATGCCGGTGATCGTGGCGCAATTCAATCAAAGAATCTTTCAGTGTAAGTACCCAGGTACGTGACCGGTTGTTGCCTACATGAAAAGGGATGCGGATTTCATTGCTGCTGCATTGTATCACATGCATCAGCAATGTTTTGTTGGCAAAGTTGGTATCATTGGCAGGTGCCTGAGTAACGGTGCCCGCAAATGCTTTACCACAAAGGCTTTGCAGGTTTTTCCAAAACTGCATTGAAGCAGCGCCTGATGATGAACTGCTTTGTGCATGAACCGAAACCGAGAAACAAACACTCATGAAAAACAGATACATCAATTTCATACGCAACATTTTAATGCAAGAACGTCTTGCTGTATCCGGGCAAGATAGCGGATGGAAATCAGTTGTGAAACTTGAATATTCAGCATCTTTGCGGCTCATCTTTTATTTATGAGTAAACACGCCTTTGTATTTCCCGGTCAGGGTGCCCAGTTCAGCGGAATGGGCAAGCAACTGTATGAAACCAGCGAAGCGGCCAAAGCATTGTTTGAGCAGGCCAACGACATTCTCGGCTTTCGCATTTCCGACATCATGTTTGCCGGTACCGATGAAGAACTACGCCAAACCAAAGTAACGCAGCCGGCTGTTTTTTTACATGCATATGTAGCTTTTAAAATGCAGGCTACAGCGCAACCAGCCATGGTAGCTGGTCACTCGCTGGGCGAATTCACGGCACTGGTAGCCAATGGCTGCCTGAGTTTTGAAGATGGCCTGCGGTTGGTAAAAGCCCGTGCCTTTGCCATGCAGCATGCCTGCGAAGCAGAGCCCGGAACCATGGCCGCCATTCTTGGTTTGGAGGATAGCAAAGTAGAAGAAATATGCGCTGGCATTGATGAAGTAGTAGTGGCAGCGAATTACAACTGCCCTGGTCAGTTGGTCATTAGTGGTTCAACCAAAGGCATTGAAATTGCTTGTGAGCAAATGAAAGCTGCCGGTGCAAAACGGGCATTGCCCCTGCCTGTAGGTGGTGCTTTTCACAGCCCTTTGATGCGCCATGCCGAAGCTGAATTGGTAGCAGCTATTGAAGCAGCACAATTCAACGAACCTTCTTGCCCCGTGTACCAAAACGTAGTGGCCAAAGCAGTGACGAATCCTGATGAAATAAAAGCCAACCTGATAGCACAACTTACCGGCCCCGTAAAATGGACGCAGTGTGTGCAAGCCATGATAGCAGACGGTGCCAGCCAGTTTACTGAGTGCGGCCCTGGCAAAGTATTGCAGGGGTTGGTGCAAAAAATAAACAAAGAAGTTGCAGTGAGTGGCCTGAGCTGATCATCATTTTATACATCATTGTTTTTATACAAAGGCCGCATTGATTTTTCAATGCGGCCTTTTTGTTTTTGGTTAAGTGCTGTTTAGTTTTTTATCACTTTCAATATTTCTTTATTGGATAGTTTGATATAATAAATACCGTTGCTATAACTGCTCAAATTAATGGCTTGGTTTTCGGCCGTAATCTTGATGTTTTGAATAACCCTGCCATTTTGATCAACCACTATAGCCATGCTTCCGATGAGTTTTTTATCGCCAATGGTTACATGAATAGTGCCCGGTGTTGGATTGGGATATACAATCGTTTTGCTTTTTTCTTCCTGATTATAGGTTAGTCTGATAACCGAAGAGTAATTGAACTTGTTATCCTTGTCTATTTGTTTCAAACGATAAAACATCACCTTACTGTTTAGCTTATCAATATGGTAATCGATGAATTGATAAGAAGATGGGCTGCTTGTATTTCCATTGGCTGCCACGGTGCCAATGCTGCTAAATGAAGCACCATTGAATGAGCGTTCTATTCTAAACTCTTTGCTGTTTTGCTCGTTGGCAGTAGACCAGTTGAGTACATTATTTTTTTGCTGTGTAGCACCTTTAAAGTACAACCAGCTGATAGGTAAAGCAGCAGTTACAAAAGTTGATTTTATTTCTCCCTGTCGCAGTATTTCAGTGTTACCTACGCTATCTGTAGCCAGCACAAAAAAGAAAAATTGCGAACCTGGTTTTCCTGTTATGGTTGTATCCGTTCGGGTGATGCCGCTGCGAATCATACTGAAATTCACGCCATCGTCTGAAACGTACAAGGAGTAAAATTTCAAACCACAACCATTCACGTCATCTTGCCCGCTCCAACTCAGAGCAATATTGATGGGCGAAGTAGGGGGCAAATTGGTCAGATGACTAATTGGAGCATACGCATCAATGGTGTTTGTTTCTACATTGGTAGCAATCACTTCGTTGGCATCAAAAATGATATCGGCCCTTGCACCAATGGTATCCAGCGTTTGCGCAGCAGGGCGTGGTTTAATGCTGAAGTTCACAAATCCATGTCCGTTGTTTGGTTGTAACGAATCTTGCAGTAATAGTAAGCCTTTCAGCGGATCGGCTGGCGGGAGCAATGTGATAGGATCAATAGATTGCAATTGCCAGAAAGCCTGATTGTTTTGTACATCATATCCTGCAGTAATGTCTACATACAAACCAAGCGAATCACGACAGTCGAGCCGCTGGTAATACGAAGCCGTATTGCCCGGAATGGTAAACGTGAGGTTGTTGAAACCAAAGTTGCCCAACTGAAAACTGGCTGCATCCATATTGGCATGAATAGGCGCTACCACTTTTACAAACTTGGCTGGAGCAGTGGCCGATTTATCATTTTCATACGTAACGGTGTAAGGCAAACGGTCTTTTACACTTACCCAACGTTTGGTGGGCTCACCTGCAGGGCCAATAATTTCATTGGGGTCGAGGGCAGAGATGACTTCGAGTTCTCCGGTTACTGGATTGTAACGGTAACGATTCTGCCTTTGGGAACCACCAGAGTTGTTTTGAGGGCAGTTGGGTTTTCTCTTTCTAAGCTCCCTGATATTTACTCTATTGTGGGATTGAAGGAACTTCTTAATTGTTCCGTTTTTCCGGTGATACTCCATGAGTTCCTCATCCATTTTTTGATCCACGGAATTTGCCCCGAACGTATTTCCATAATCTTCAGCCCAATCGTTCATGCTTTTTCCTGTAACTAGTGACTGAGTAAAATCTGCTAGATTATAACCTGCACCTACTGGACCAAGAAAATTTAAAGCAGATTGTCCCAGATTCCCCGTTGATTTAGTCAACTGATATCCATCGCCAGTTCCAGAAATATAATTAGCCAGATCACCCGCAGCTAAAACCGTTTTAATGCCTATATCAAGTACATTAAAACCCTTGCCGAATTTTTTTACGCCATTTAAAGTACTTGCAGCGGGGGAAGCCATTTTTGCAGCTTGGTCTATTTTTTGGATTCCAGCATTAAGCGCTTTTATCTCGGCAGATATTGTATTTGCAGACTGAGCAAGCTTATTGGCTGTTTTGTATAGTCCGTTTGCTATATTATTATCAATCATTTTATCAAGCATTTTCAAAGCCGTGGTTTTTCTACCCAGTTCTTTTATCATTTCCAATTGTTTGAAATATTCAGCGCCGGTTTGTTTTAACGAATATTCTAAAGGAATAGCAAGCCAGGAGTAAGTTCCATTTAATATACTTTCTATTCCGTCAACCTTTGAGATGGTTTCCCGTGCAGTACTTTTTTCCACGCAGTCCTCTAACCCCAGAATATCTACCCCATTTGCAGGGTTATTATGTACATACTGATACATGCCCATGCCGTCATCATAGTCTAATGGATCTCTTTGATTAAAGAGGCCTGTTTGTGGGTTGTACTCTCTAAAATAGAATTTATTCATACCAGTTGCACTGTCATATATCTGGCCTGTAAATCCAAAATGATTTCCGGTTAAACTACCTGCCAAAGCATTGTTTAATGAATCTGTAATACTTTGTTTGCCATACACATCATACTCATATTTTTCTACAACTCTTCCTTGTGCATTGCTAATGGCTTCTACCGAATTGAGTTCGTTTTGATGATAGTAAAAAACACTTCCATTGTTTTCATTTTCAACGGGTATTAAAAAGTTGTTGAAAATAGTTTTGTTTTTTACCTGGTTGGCAGCATCACGTTCTTCAATCAGTTCGAGGCCAGCATAGGTATTGTTTTGAATATTGCTATTCATTTTCTTTTGCACTCTTCTCCCAAAAGCATCATATAAATACGTTAGCACATTAGATGGTGATGAAGAGTCCTTCAGTAAGCGACCTTCTGCATCATAGGTTTTATAGTATTTTCCATCAAAAGAGAGTTGCCCAAGGGCGTTGTAAGTGAAGTTGATATTTTGAGAACCATTGTTGCTATTTGCCAGTTGGTTCAGATTGTTCGGGGTATACACTATATTAGTTCCATTCAGGTTGGCCGCAGTTCTATTGCCAAGGGCATCGTAGGTATAACTATTCACTACATTACTTGGCCCTCCGCTAACACCTCTTGTATAATTTGTCAAACGATTACCATTGTCGTAAACAAACTGCTCTGACTTTGTGGGTGCATTCAAACGATTGATGGCAAGTTTATTTTGATTTTTATCGTAGGTAAAATTGGTCTGTTGAATACTGCCGTTGCCGGTATTAATGTTGATTAGCCGATTGGCAAAATCGTATTCGTAGTTGGTGATGACGCCATTGGCCAACGTTTGTGAGATGACCTGGTCTGCATCGTTATATAAGTAGCTTGCAACAACGGTTCCATTCTTTCTAATGTTGATGAGTCTGTTTCGGGTATCATAATCTTTGGCAACGATGGTTCCATCAGGATACACAGTTGATTGAGATCTTCCTGCTACATCATACGTATATTCAACAAGACGGCTATTATAATTTTCTGAAATAATCCGATTCAATGCATCGTATTCCAACGAAACAGTACCCGATGCATTGGTGGCCGTTTTTATACGACCAATGGCATCATAAGTGTATTGGTAAATATTGCCATCGGGCAGGGTTCTGTTTATCAGCCGGTTCAAAGTGTCATAAACAAATTGAACGGAAGTGCCATCGGGAAGTTTTGTTGTAGTAACATTTCCTTTTTTATCATAAGTATATTCAGAGTACTTGCCATCTGGTAGGGTTGTACGACTTACTCTATCGAGGTTATCGTAGGTATAAGTTGTAGTATTGTTATTGGCATCTTTTAAAGAAAGAATATTCCCTATATTATCATATTGCACCGTTGTAATAGAGCCGTTGTTATCTGTCATAGATATAACCCTGTTTCTATTGTCGTATTGGAAGGTAGAAGTCTTGCCATTTTTATCGGTAAATAAAGAAACATTATCGTTTTGATCATAAGCCAATACTGCCGAGTTACCTAAAGGATCCAGTAACTTTTTGATACGATTGAGACTATCATATTCTAATTGAGTATTTGCACCTGTTCCGTTTTTAAAACTTATTAAATTATCGCTCTTGTCGTATGCCAATTCCGCAATTATTCCTTTTGAGTCTCTAATAGTGGTTATTCTATCCAATACATCGTATTTGTAACTATACTGTTGGCCATTGGGCAAGTTTGCTTGTATTACATTTCCTTTGTCGTCGTAGCTCCAGATGGTTTCATTGCCTGTTGCGTCTATCAAACTATTCAGTCTATTTCTGTTATCGTAGCTGAATGAAGTTGATGCGCCTAATGCATTGGTTATTTTTGTAAGATTGTCCATGGCATCATATGAAAGAAAAGACATGTTGCCCATGGCATCTTTGAATTGCACCAGTCTGTTGGAAGCATCGTATTGTAGTAAACTGCTTTCGTTGTTTTTGTTTTTTACACTTTTTATATTTGATGCTGCATCATAATCAATTTGAATGGTATTGCTTATTGGATCGGTATACGTTTTTAACCTACTCAGAATATCATAATTCAGACTATTACTATTTCCCTTTGCGTCTGTGTAAGCCAGTAGGTTTCCGCGGGCATCAAATCCAAGTGTAGCCTGATATCCATTCGGTCCATTTGCTAGTAGAGGATTGCCATATGCATCATAGGTGTAGTTGTAGGTACTTCCTTTGGGATCAGTACTGCTAATGATGTCGCCATTGGCATTAAACGATGCTTGATAAAGAAGATTTCCAGGCTCTCTTATCTGTGTCAAATTTCCCTTGGCATCGTACGTAAAACTGGTCACTGATCCTTTTGCATCGGTTACGCTGGTGAGTCTGTTTAGTTGGGTAGCATAGGTGTACCTGATTGTTTGATTCAATGCATCCGTTATGGTAAGCACATTTCCTCTGCTATCATACGTGTAGGTCGTACTATTTCCATTGGCATCTGTTTCTTTTATCTTGTTCCCGTTTTCATCATATTCAAAACTCATATTAAATCCACAACAATTACTCTTCATGCCAACGAGCCATGATACTTCATTTTCTCTTTTGTATTGGTACTCTGTCACCTGCGTTTGCCCATCTTGCAAGTGGTCGGTCACTATCGATTTTTGGGAAGCAGAATCGTAACTAAAGCTTTGTCTTTTGTTACATCCAATTAATTCACTCACCGTTAAATCGGGATAGTAAATAATGTCGACCACATTGTTGTTTTTGTCTGTCACCGCTTTCATAGGACCGTTCACGATGTAGGCATATTTTCTGGTACCGCCCAAAGGGTCAGTTGCCTGCAATAAATTATTTCCTTCATCGTAGCTGTAGGTCCAAGTACGGTTGGGTGTAGTAATAGCATCCAGCACACTGGTCAACCTTCCTTTTGCGTCATAAGAAAAACTGATACTTTGACCTGCATTGTTAGTCAGCGTAGTAAGCAGTGTATCGGTATACGTAAAGCTCATGAAGTTGCCATTGGGTTCTTCCATTTTGGTAATGCGTTTGTGTGTAGCATTATCAAAATAGTATTTCGTTCCTTCTGGTTCTGTGAGCAAAAACTTTCCTGATTGATATTCGGAAAGCGTATTAAAAAAACCTCTGGGAGCTGTGTAGCCAGCACCTCCGGCTGAGGCGTAAACATCTTCTCTGCCATCGCCCCATATTATTGCTTTGCTATTGGCCGTATCATTTTTGTATTGAATGGCATACAAAAAACTCCAGCCGTTTCCATATCCATTATTGATATCGAAATTGAAACTATTATAGCTGAAAGCGATATTGATATCGAAGCCTCTTGCAGGAATCATGAATTCATTTCTGCTAAAAAATAAATTACCGGTCAACGTATTTACCTGCAACCCCATAGGGCCATTGCTGTTGGGTGTATTAATGTTTTGTGCATGGAGTATGCTGCATGAAAACAACAAGATGCCTATTGAGTAGCTCACCGCTTTTTTCATATACCTGATGTGTCTGTTTATATTTCTTTTCATGACTCAAGTTTCTTGGATTATTTACTTCAGGTTGAATGTAACAATGGTATGACCGGGTGTAGTGACAGGTGCCTTCGCATAGATGATGACTGATCCGCTGCCACCTGCCCGTATAAATCCGGGAGGACCTCCGGGTTCTGTGAGTTGCAATACCAGCGATGTGCTTGCATTTCCCAATCCGTTTTGCGACAGTGCCATGGGCACATTTTTATCATTGTATAAAATGCGAATCTGTGCAGGCACATCCATATTGGTGGGGTTGCTATAATTTACCTGTACAGTAAATGGCCAACCGGCAAATACTTTTTCAGGATGTACCAACTCTGTTACCAATTGTGCGTTAAGACCACCATCGGCACCTGGGTCGCAACCTGG
>JADLHL010000190.1 GCA_020848815.1 Chitinophagaceae bacterium
ACAACAAAAAAGACTCGCTGATTAGCGGGTCTTTTTTGTTTGGGCAAATTATTTATTTCATGCCCTTACACAACAAAGCCCTCCCGAAGGAAGGCCTTGTATTGGCGTGATGAGAAAAAGGAGCGTGGTGGTAGGGTGTATGAAAACGGTTATTGTTTGGGCTTGCCGGATACTTCCAGCGTGGCACCCGGCTCAATGATGATATGGCTGCCGGATTTCAATTTATCAAAATGCTTTTTGCATTTGCTGTACAAGTATATACTAGTCAAATTGTTTGCTCAATAAGGTAATTTTTGCAGATGCTTCAATTTGAATATTGGCTCCTTCTTCAATCTCCAGGCTATTGAGGGAAACACTTGCGTTGACTTTGGGCATGAACTTTGCACCAGAAGTTATTACTACATCTGAAAAGTATTGTGGTGCATTGCCACAAGACCAATTCGCTGCCTCATTCCAGTCACTGCTTACAGCACCTAACCATTTGCTCACAAATCGGATGGTGAATGTTTGAGAAATAAATTCATTAGATCCCGCAGATGCAATGCATCTAAACTTCCTGCCAAACAAGGTGGAATCCGAATTAGAAATAACTAAGGTATCGGATGTGACTCCTTCCAAACCATTGCCATTTGATAAATCAATGAAATCAGCAGCACTATCAATTTGCCAGCGACGATTTACTGAACCATTAAAGCCTGCGATTAAAGAAATACCAGAGCCAGGACAATATGCTGGTGATTCAGTCAAATTATAGAAGTCGTTGTGAGCAAGAATAATGGTGTCCTCAAATCCTTGATAAGCAATAATAGCCCGAGTACTGCCAGTGCGACTGTGAACAGCAATTCTTGAACCTGAAGAAGTCACTTTTGCGATTGTAGTATCCAATACTCTTATGGCAATCGCCGTGTCTTCCCTATTAAGGCGGATAACCCCTTCACTAGTTATCGCATCAACAAATGGAATGATAGTATCTCCTTTAGATATATATGATCTATCCAAAAAGGCAGAAATTCCAGCCAATGTTGGTTTAGTTGCGACAACTATTCCAACGGTATCTGTATGATAAATTGTAATCCCTGCAGAATCATACACACCTGTAAGATAAATCATCTCCCTTTCATCAACCCGTGGACGAATTGGCAAACGAAAAGTATGGTTGAAAGTCTTGAAACTACTATAATAGAAATCGCCTTGAAAAAACAATCGTACATGTCTTAAACCAATGGTATCAGACACTGTGACATGTACCGGCAAAAGTGTATCCCCCGAAAACATATCGTTACTTAAAGGGGTAGCAATTTGAACTTTAGAATCACCCAAAACGACTGCACCATTTTGCTGAGCGCCACCAGATGAGGTCACTTTTCCAAGACGACTTGCACCTCTGGTATTTGGATTCGCATCAAGTTTATCAGCGAATACATCAGAATTTATAGGGCTATTTAGGACATCAAGCACTCTGTCACCAACTTTATCATTAGAAACAATGCTTTCAAAAAGTATACCGAATCTTTCTTCAGTACCAGTATGCCTCGCAGCAATTCCTTCGAACTTGGTGTGACTATTTTGGGGCCTACTCAAATCACCGGAAGTCTGGCTTTGCAAGGAAACAATTAAGTCGCTATTTTCAACAAAGTCTCCAATGATTCCATAATTCTTTCGAAAAATCCGATTAACATTCTGGGCAAAAACCAAAGCCTCCATTGAATTTGTCTGATATCCTGGAACTTCTTCTGGATTAACATAGTCTTCGTGTAACTTAACTATATTCTTTAATGCGGGCTGAAAAAGAAACAATGCAGCGCCAGTATTTTGACCGCCAATTTCACCTAACTTACCATAAATTACATGGTTTCGGATATTGGTTTCATTTAAAGTAATACCACCATCAATTGCTTGCAAATTCTCTATAGCAGGATTTACCTCGTAACCACCTAAATCCTTGGTCCTTCTAATAAAATAGTTATCAGGGCTATTGATCATATTCGAGAACGCTACATAATTTTCCGTTTTCCATAACTTATTCTCACTTGCATTGGCCTTTTCAACAATATCCTTCGCCATATCCGCCCATGGAGAACCCCAGTGGGGCGTATTGATTGTTATCAACTTGTTTACATATCCTTTTCCATAATTCTTAAAGTAAGCTGGTGATTGTTCACCAGCGTAATAGGTACTGTGATATCCATTGATGGCTGATCGAAGCATCACTCCACCCATGCTATGGCAAACATAATCTACTCTGCTACATGCGTATCCATTAGCAATGGAATTAGCTATGGCTCTAATAATTGAATTTTCAGTTATGATTTCTCGCTGAGGAAGCGTAACTGGAGAGCAATCGTTATCGTCAATATTTAAAAGGCGTTTTGCATTTTTAATGAAACAATCAGTAGCATGCATCGTTGGTCTAAACACCCCAGCCTTAAAAATCTGAAATGCACTATTAAAATATATTTGGCCAGACTTACCATTAAATCGTGTATGCTTCCATGTTTCTATGGCGTCACCACCAAGACCATGTACCATCATTAGCGGTGGACGCACAATTTGGATAGGCCTTCCACGAACAGGTGTACGTGAATCAATACGAACCCAGAAGTCAACAGTGCGTTCACCCAATTCGCGGTCATCACCGGGTTGAACAAAATCGTCGGGGGCAACATACCAGAAATACCATTTCTTCTTTTCGTCATTGGCTGACTGTGTTTGCGAGGCACTAATCGAAACCGCTGCATTAGCTTCCTCGCTATAACCCGACTTCGCCGTTATGTTTGCAGCCATCACCTTCCCTAAAAAAGTCTTGTCATTAGTTCCCTTGTTATTAAACAATTCCAATGTTACTGAATTGGCAGGCTCATTCGTAATAACCTCAATTAGAAAACGGGCAGTACCATCGGCTACTATTCCTTTAATCGGAATGTTTGTATGATAGTTCACCCCATTGGCCCAATGAAAAAGGGTGGTAAATGGTTTTACTTCATCTGCTACAATCGTAATTAATGGTGACTCTATATACCTGGACTGATCAGATACATCTACAACCTTGAATTTGTAGGTACCCAAAGCTGTAGGGATATAGTCATGGGTAAATACTTGCTTCTCTCTGTCGATCGCATTTCTCTCCCCTTCAATTGTCTTGATGGGTATCCATGAGTTATCATTATAACTCATTTCGATTCTGTAAGAGTATCTTGCTGCACCATTAATAGGAGGAGGAGGCAAAATCCTAATGCCTGATAATAGGAATCCTGGATCGTACCAGGATAATGAAATTGAACTGCCGATCTTCTGTTCACTTGCACTAGTAGGTGCAAGTAGTTTAATCCCTTGTGGAACTCCCTGGATTTCACTTTTTACCCAAATCAAGAAGCTTGCCGCATTTTGACTTGTTTCTATGTCCTCGGCACCAATTGCATAAACTTTTTCTGATAAATCATCTGGCACACTTTCTTCTATCTCGAATTCTCCCTTTGAATCCACATTGACTGTTCGATTAAACACATCTGGAAGGGGCGGTATATCGTAGAATACTACCCTAGCCCTACCGTTTGGGCTAAAACCAATACCCTTAATTCGAATTGTTTCGCCAGCAATTACATTTCCTGGGTTAACGCTAATTCGCAGTCCTGTAACTATTTGGTTTGTGATTGGCTGACGAGAAAATGTTTTCGTAATTACTTCTGACCAGGTTTCGTCTAATGCCTTAAACTGAAAAGCAATCGTATGTTGCCCTTCCGGAAGTTCGACACAAGAAATTTCTTTTACATAATTCAGGTAGCCAGATTGTGGTGTTTCTAAAAGCCTTGCCTTGCTATCGTCGCCGTCAAACCAATACTTAAATTGAACAATTGGATTCGAAGTAGGGCAGGATTCGACATTTGCTGCAATAGGGAGTTTGCCCTCAATATTTGTCTCTGCACTTACCTGTGAAGAAATGATCTGAGGAGTGGGACTTGTACATTCAGTGTTGCCGCGTCTGTACAATAATTCAATTTCAGTAAAGGACAAAGCCCTGTTGTAAATCCGGATCTCGTCCAAATCTCCGTTATAAATTTCATTATTTCCTGCTGGCGTTCTGCCAATGATAAGTGGCTGATTCGGATCGTACTGATTCTGAGTTACACCAGTAACTCCATAAAACTCTCCATCAAGGAAAAAGAACTGCTTGTCTTGAGAAATGGACACCGCAATGAAATGCCATTCGTTCAATTGTACATTATTCGGCTTGATGGCATAATAGAATTTGTCTTGCAGATTGGCGTACAATGCATTATTAGACTCTGACAATGCCAGCACAAACATGCCATTTTCAGTACCATTGGACCGCTCCAGAATTGGAATCCAATTAGAATTGGTTACGCTATATGCTTTCGGTTTGAACCAGCCGCTTATGGTGATGGCAGACATGCTGGAGGGTAGTTTGCTGGGGTCAACATATATCTCGTCGTCTATGCCATCAAAGGAATAGGCCTTTCCGAATTCACCTGCCTTGTCTCTTGATGGTTTTGGTCCTTTTAGAACGCCATGATTCATATTACCACTCACATCATTGGTATTGCCATCCATTGGGTAATGAGCTAAAAGACCATTACGCAGATCTATTACTGGTACTTCTGAGTTATACAGTTGAGTAATTTCATCACTTGCCAACGCCCTATTATAAATTCTTATATCATCTAACCGTCCTTTGAAATTATATTCAGCATAGCTTTCACTATTAATGGCAGTTTTCCCAAAAGTCAATGGAAATTCGTTGATGGGAATAGTAGCAGAAACGTGGCCTTCATGCACAAACCTGCCGTTCACATAAAACCGGGCTATGCCCGAATTGTAAGTAACTGAAAGATTTACCCATTGTTGTGTAGGAATGAAGCTTTTTGCAACTCCATTCACCTCACAAGGTCCGGGACAAAATCGCATATTGGAACCACTCCCATCTCCTTGAGTATCGAAAGTATATCCATCAGGAGAGCCTGGTGTCTGCTTGTCTATGAGTCGATAACCATAAGGTGGATTATGTTGATCAAACCATACCCATAAGCTGAAAGTCAAGGAAGATGTAAAGTCAAAATCAGGGTGGTCAGCCACACTTATCCAAGAGGTCCCATCAAATTGATAGGCCTTGCCCGCAACACCAAACCGGTCAACTACTGAAACAACGTTATTTCCGGTCCCGTGCTTACTATTTCCGCTTTCGTCATTAGCATTTCCATTAAATGGGTAATAGGCAACAAGTCCATTGGTAGGAACCTGTGCGCCTGCAACTAAAATGTTTGAAATAACATAAAGCAATAGAATAAGTATTCTCTTCATATAAGCAATATATTTTTTAGAAGGAATCAAGTTTCAAATCGAATCATCAAACCCCCAAAATCCCGCATGAAACAGCACAACACAACCATTGAATTGCTACACCAATACAAAGAAGTGATTCAACCCTCCAACTATGGCATAAAAAAATGCAACCCGAACAGGTCGGGTTGCAGGGTATGCAGAATGTATTGTGCAAATAGCGGATTGATTATTCTAACTGTACATCGCCCTTCCATTTGAGGCAGGTAACGGTGGCCGCTTCCTGTACTTCAATGTGGTACTGGCCGGGCGTGAGGCCATCAAACTGCAGCTTGCCGCCTACCGTGGTGCCCGATTTAATCAATACCCCATCGGCTTTGTACAATTTGCAATCAAAGGTTTTGGCTTCATCCAAACAATCTACTTGTAGAGTGCCACCTTCCATTTTTACCGAGGGCACAAACACCACACTATCATTGAGAATATCGATGGCCTTTGTGCTGGCCAGTTGTCTGCAGGCATCTTTGGCTATCACGGTGTACAAGCCCATGGGCAGTTGTGCTATGCGCAGGCCCCTGTCTAAATGTTCCATCACACCGGCCTGTGGTGTCATCAGCCAGGTAAGGTTAGACGGATGGCCGCCTTGTGCAGCCAGTTCTATACTGCCGTTGGGGGTGAGTGGACAGCTTACATTGGCCACCGTTATGGCATGCACTTCCAGCTTGGGTATTTCCGGCACACTAATATTGAGGTGCGAGTAGGTGGCGGCATCATCTACTTCGGCATTGCCCAGCAGCAGGGTATACTCGCCTGCAGACAGGCCTTTGAGATCGGCATTGCCGTTTTTAACGAGCATAGATTTCAGCACATCATTACAGCCGGCATAGCCGCCAGCGCCACAGGCACCAGTATTGGATGCACCCGCCCTGATGAGCAAGCGATACGAACCAGTGTATCCGCTGATATTCTCCAGGTGTAACGTGCCGGTGGAGTCGGCCGGGCAACTGCTGGTAATGCGCATCCCTTTTTTATTGAGCACCGGTGCCGGTGGTACAATAATGAGTTGCGTTTGTACCGGCGCACTGCTTACCTCGCCGGCAGTGGCTATCATGCGTACATCAATAGTTGTTTTTTTAGCAGGCTTAAACCCGAGTACTTCTACATCGGGCTTTACCTGCAGCTGTGGTGCTGTGGCATTTTTAATAAGCTTCCAATCACTTTCGTTGGGCAATTTCCATTCCCAACGGTAGCTAATGCCCTCATAATTGGGCGATAGCAATGCACTGCTCATCGCCATAGCATCAGAAGCTAGTATTTCCGAACTACCGGCTGCCAGTTTTAAATCGGCAGGCTTGCCCAAACTATATAGGATACGTATTTGCAGCCCGAATTTTTCATTGGTAGTACGCATCCACATAGTGTCGGAAACTACACCAGGTTTAAACTTCGACAGGTCGATGGTTCGTTTGCCTTCGCTCAGGTGATCGTCGCCTTTGTCGGCTACACAGTCTTCCCCTTTATCGTTTTCGAAAGCAGCCATGGTAAGCACCAGCGAGCCTTGTTTATCGGCTACCGGAATGTTGTAGGCCGTTACGGTAGTGGCTTTGCCAATTGCCTCTAATGGTTGATATACCTCTTTGCCATCGGCTGCTTCAAACGTAAGGCAGGCGTTGGGCATCAGGTTTTTTCGCTGGCCTGCACTGTCGTAAAACAATTGATAGACGGGCTCCACTTTGCGTTCGGTTACAAATGAGCCAACTTTATCAAAGTACACCTGCTCAATAAAAAGCTGTACACTGATTTGCGCCGAAGCCAGCACGGTACTGCAGCACAAGATGCACACAGAAATCAATGCCCTAAGTATACGATGATACATTGGGCATTGGTGAGTGGTGGGGGTATGATGATGAGAATGTTGGTACATGTGGGACGGAAGCATCAGAATCGTAAGCCAGCAGCTACTTGTATGGTTTGGCTTTTCCATGAGTCTTGGTTTGTCAAATCGTTCAAGTTGGTAAAGCCAACGAGATAGCGGCCACTCACAAAAAGGTGTAAGGGCAGGTTCCATTGAAAGCCGGCCAGCGCTTGCAAGTCGTTGCTTTTAAATATACCCTGCCCGTTGTTCCAAATCGATTCGGACTCGTTCATTTTAATATTGAACTGCGCACCCAATTGAATTTTAAACTTACCGCCCATGTTTAAATACACAGGTACACCCAGGTAATTGAGTTTGATAGATTTCAAGCTATCAAAATTGAGGCTGTTGCTTACGGAATTCAATCCGTTGGCGGGTTTTGCTGCCGCCTGGCTAAAAAGCACATCGGCACCCACACCAAACTTTTTACTTACGTGAGGTGCAGAAAAGCACCGGCCAAAAAGCCGTAGTTGAAGCCATCCTCAAAATTGGTATTGTCGATTTTGGCAGCGTTTACACCAGCTTTAATGCCAAAATCGAGCCCTTGCGCAAATGAGGTTTGGAGCAAGCACAACAGTGCTGCAGCAGCAATTAGTTTCTTCATGAAAGTTTGGGGTTTTAAAAAAGGGTTTAGGGTTTGTCCTACCAAATTACCCGGTACTATGTTTCGTGAATTTATCCCCCGCACCAAACCGCCAAAATTCCGCATGAAACCCCGCATACCCGGGTTTGAAACAGATGTTGACATTCATCTCTGCTTTACATTTATGCTACATGAAATGTTGGTTACTATTGGCAATGGCTATGGGTGGTGCCTTGGGTGTATATGCTCAGCAGGGCCGCTACCCTGTGATGCTGGATCTGGGCAAGCAATACAACCTGCAGGGCTCTAACTGGACGGGCCTGGTGGTGGGAGAAAACGGGGCTGTTTACGCACATTCACAAACCGGCGGAGTATACAGGATACATCAGCAACAAGTACAACCCTTGCTTGCCACTGTAAATACAATACCTGCTTCATTTCAAAACAGCATCCTGTTTTATCAGCACGGCTTTTATATACATGATATGGCCAATGGTATGCTATTCAAGCTGCTGGCAGATAGTTTGCATCCTTTTAAGGCCATTCGGTCGGGCAGCACATTCATTCTGAGCAAAGGGGTCATTTTTTTTGAAGGAATGCCCCAGCCACGCACAGCTACTTATTTTGATGGCCATGCTTTTACCAGTGTTACCATTCCGGCACTGCTACCCGGTACCGATACTGTAGCCTGGCAGGCGGCGGCATTGCGGCATAGCGTTACAGGCGAACTGTTACTGGCCATGCCCCATCAGCAGGGCAGTAATCTGTACCGATTCGATGATAAACAAAAACGATTTATATACTGGCAATATTTCAATGCTCCACCCGGCTTTAGCTGGACCTATTATTTACCCAATGACCAAATACTGTATTACCCTATCAATACATCAACGGCAAATGTGACATGGCGCATATTAGATGCACAGGGTAATTCACAAAACGCAGGTTATACAGTTTCGTTCGTCAGCAATTTTCCGGCTGAATATGTTTTGCAAAAAAACGGTGAGCAATACCTGATAGATTTTAAAAACAGGGATACATCAGCAATGCCAGTTCCCCGCCTGCTTCAATCTGATAAAGTACAACAAACCTTTTTCCACAAACAAACTCAAGCGTATTATGTGGGCAGTACCAATCGGGTGGCCCGAGTTTTTCAGCATGTGTGGGAGTACCCTCAACTCTACAATCAAAATAACAGCAATGCCAATCATACCATTATCCAAACGGCTATTGGTGATGTGTATATAGGAAGCTACACGGGAGCCTTTACAAAAATTACGACCAAAGGCATTGTGCCCATGACCAATGAACGGTCCATACTACCAGGTGGCCTCGGGGTGGGCAATACCATCAATTTCTTTTCAGAAAACTGGAGTGGGCTGGTACAAATTACCGGTACCAGACAACGCCGATCTCTCACCCGGTTGAAACCAAAACTCAGCAACACTGGCTTCTATCTTACTTATAACAGAGACAGCAGTCGCATACTGGCAGGCTTTGGCGGTGATAGCAGTTTTGGTATGATGCCCGTCAAAGAGTTTATGGCAGGCAGTGCTGACTGGACGAGTATTGGCCCTGGAAATGGTGTGCAATTAGCCAACATCCTTACCCTTGCCGAAGATCCCAAAGGAAGAATAATTTTTGGCAGAACAAGCCAAGGCTGGGGTGTGTATGATACTATCAGCAAAAAAGCAACCAGCTATCTCAAATCCAACAAGCAAACACACATTGGCGTCATAAGCAGCTACTGCGATAGCTATGGTACCATGTGGCTGGGCACCGATGACGGATTGTGGTACTACAATGGTAATAAACCAGGTATTATTACCCCTGCTAGTCTTTCACAAATACAACATCCTTTACTTA
>JADLHL010000191.1 GCA_020848815.1 Chitinophagaceae bacterium
GACTAACATAGTACCGAATTTGACCCATGTGCCGCATTGCCGGAATCATTGATTTTACACAACCAGAAAATTGCCACCGCATCACCGCCATGCGGGACAGCATGTTGCATGGCGGCCCCGATGATGCGGGTATTTTTCATGCCCCTGCTGTGCCCCTCAGTTTTGGCGTTCGCCGGCTATCGCTGCTCGACCTTAGCATGCAGGGCCACCAGCCCATGCAAACCGCCGATGGCCGCTACAGCATTGCCTTCAATGGTGAGCTGTACAACTTTGCCGACATCCGCCGGGAACTACAGCAAGCCGGCCACCATTTTCATTCGGGTACCGATACTGAAGTGGCCCTCAAAGCTTATGTACAATGGGGGCTCGATTGCTTCCAGCGCTTCAATGGCATGTTTGCCCTTGCCCTGTACGATCAAACGGCCAACACCCTCACGTTGGCCAGAGACCATGCCGGCATGAAGCCCCTCTATTATTATTTCAACGCCCAACAACGGCAGTGTTATTTCGGCTCAGAAGTACGCAGCTTTCATCAGGTAAGGCCCGGCTGGCCCGAAGACGAACACTGGCGCATCCGCTTTTTGGCCTATGGCCACATGCCCGAGCCCCACACCACCCTCAAACACGTGTACAGCCTGCCCAAGGGCCATTACATGCACATTCAGCTGGATAGTTTTCAGCAGCATACCCAGGCCTGGCACCAGCCTTATAACGGACCTGTATTGCTGCACGGAGCTGCTGCTAATGATGCCTTGCACCAAAGTATAGAAGCCGCCGTAAAAGACCACATGATAGCCGATGCCCCCATTGGGGTGTTTTTGAGTGGCGGCATCGATAGCTCCATCATTACCACCATGGCAGCAAGGCACCATACGCAGCCCATTGTTACCCTGAGTCTCGATTTTGAAGACGCTAAATACTCAGAAAAAGAATACCAGCAAATCATAGCCCGCCAATGTGGTACCACGCACCATGCGTTTACCATTGGCGAAGCACAGTTTCAGGAGCAGCTGCCCGATATTTTGAAGGCCCTCGACCAACCGAGCAACGATGGCATCAATGCCTATTTCATTTGTAAATATGCCCGGCAGATTGGTTTGAAAGCCGTGCTCAGCGGCATTGGCGGCGATGAACTCTTTGGGGGTTATCCTTCCTTTAAACGGCAACGTTGGGTAAAACCCTTGCAAACACTGGGGCCTCTCTTAGGGCTCGGCAACTGGTCGGCCAAAGACTGGATCAAACGCTTCTCGTATTTACAACACACATCCGATGCGGCGCAATACCTCTTTCACCGGGGGTACTTCAACAGCAGCCAGATAAGTATGCTCACCGGCAGTAGCCTGCAGCAGGTAAATGATGTGTTGCAACTGCAACAACCAGCTGCCATCCTGCGCCACAACAACCCCGCACAGGTGAGCAGCATGGAACAACATTTTTACCTGCAAAACCAACTGCTCCGCGATACCGATGTAATGAGCATGTGGCACAGCGTAGAAGTCCGCATTCCGTTTCTCGATAAGCGGGTGCTGCAAGTGTGTGAGCAAACAGACAACCGTACCCGGTTCAACACCGGGCAACCCAAGCAATGGTTGATTGAAACCTTTGCCAACGACCTGCCCGAAGCTATTTGGAACCGCAAAAAAATGGGCTTCGCTTTTCCGTTTGGCAAATGGATGCAACCCCTGAGTGTTCGGGGTGCCGTACATCCGGAGCTGCCGCATTTTGAAAAGCAATTCGAAAACGGCCATATGCAGTGGAGCCGCTACTGGGCCTACCTGCTCAGTACCAGATTGCCCATTCAAATTGGCAAGCCTAAGCAGCGCATGTTGTTTGCCAGCCTGCGTACATTTTCGGCCATGGGGGGTATTGAAAAATTCAACCGGGCCTATGCCCTTGCCTTGCAGCACAATGCGCTGCAGTACAACTGGCAGGTGGCACATACCTCACTGTACGATGCACAACCCGATACCCGCTATTTTCCGGCGCAGGCATTCATGGGTTTTAGGCAGCACAAATGGGAGTTCGTATGGTATTTCCTCCGGCATCACCGCTATTTCGATACGCATATTCTGGGGCACATCAACCTCAGCATTTGTTTTGCCATTACCAAGTGGCTTAGCAAGGCGCAGCGCATTATGCTTACCCATGGTATTGAAGTATGGAGCAAGCCTTCAACGCTGCAGCGGGTAGCACTGCACAGCTGCAGCAATATATGGACCGTGAGTGCATTTAGTAAAACCAAGTTGAAGGAAATAAATGGTCCTACATTGCCAGCGGTGCACATTTTTCACAATACACTCGATCCTTTTTTTGAACAAGAAACAGCGCAGCTGGATAAGGTTGCCCTGCCAGCCCCGTTTCCTGCGGGTTACCTGCTTACCATTGCCCGCCTGGCAGATTCCGAAGCTTACAAAGGATACGATAAAGTGATTGCTGTGCTACCCAAATTGCTACAACAATACCCAAACATACAATACATATTGGGTGGCTCAGGCAGTAAACATGAATTGCAACGCATACAGCAGCTGATACAATCGCTGGGATTGGAAAAACATGTAACCCTCACCGGATTTATTCCCGATGAAGCTTTACCTGCTTACTATCAACACGCTGCTGCATTTATTATGCCCAGCCGGAAAGAAGGGTTCGGGATTGTATTTGTAGAAGCTGCCTGGTGCGGCACAAGGGTGATAGCAGGCAATGCCGATGGCTCTCCGGAAGCATTGTTGCAAGGACAGCTGGGCCTGTTGGTAGACCCACAAAGTGAAGAAAGCATTTTGCAGGCCATTGAAACGGTGCTGCAGCAACCACCACTTTCTCAAGAGGCGCAACAGCAACAACGGCAGCTGGTGGCCACCCATTTTTCGTTTGCACGTTTTCAACAACATCAGGCACAATTACTGCAACAGAAAGCCCAGACATAATAGCGACCTGTTACGGCTGAATGATTTTACTTCGTAGCGTTACTGCAGCTCATTAATACCTATCCATGAAGATGCATTATTTGCATATTACTCCTTACTACTTACCCGATGTGGCCTTTGGCGGTCCCGTTTTTTCTGTGTCGGCTTTGTGCGAAGCATTGGTAAAATCTGGTCACGAAGTATCTGTATACACCGTAGGCTACCAAAGTGAACAACAATACCCATTGCAACAGGTGGTAAACGGGGTACAGGTAACTTATTTTAAAGGCGATGCCGGCAAACCTTGTCAAATTTCCCGTCAGCTGTGGCAGGCATTGCAACAAAACTGCCATTCATTTCAGGTGGTGCACCTGCACACCTGGTGGAATGTGCTCATTTTTCGATCCATTCAGATACTGCAAAAAGCTGCTGTGCCTTTTGTGGTGTCGCCACGGGGCATGATGAGTGATTACAGTTTTACCCACCGCAAAACATTTGTCAAACGCAATTTTCAAAAATGGTTGGGCGTAAAATTGCTGCGCCACGCCGGCCTGCATGCCACCAGCCTGGCCGAAGCGGCCGACATGGCGGCCAGAAGCCAACGCAATGAAGCCGACATCCATATAATGCCGAACATGCTGAGCCTTACTGCGGCCAGCAAATACACGCCGGTAGAAGGTGGTTTTTCCATCGGCTTTTTATCGAGGCTGCACCACAAAAAAGGCATTGAAGAACTACTGAAAGCAGTGGCACTCACACCGGCCATCACCGAGCTGGTAATAGGAGGCCGTGGCGATGATACCCAATACGAACAAAAACTACAGCAGCAAATAGCCGACTTGGGCATTGCCCACAAAGTGCGGTTTGTAGGCTGGGTAAGCGATGCCGAAAAGCCGGCATTTTTCAAACAGTTTCAGGTTTTTGTACTGCCCTCTTTCAACGAAAATTTTGCCAACGTGGTAGCCGAAGCCTGGGCCGCCGGTAAACCTACCATTGTGAGCACCGGCGTGGGCATCAGCCATTATGTGGCCGATTACAGCCTCGGCTGGATTTGCGAAGCCAATCCCCAAAGCATTAGTACCGTATTAAACACGGCCTGGGAGCAACGCCAACAGTGGCCCGATATGGGCAATGCCGCCATAGCTTTAGTCAATACTCATTTTACCGACGACCATATTGTAGCTCAATACAGCAGCATGTACCAGCAGCTACAAAACACAGGTAAGTATGCCAGCAAAGGAACAAAGGATCCTGTGTATGTATTGGGCATCAATGCGCACCATGCCGATGCATCGGCAGCATTGCTGAAAAATGGCGAACTTATTGCTGCCATTGAAGAAGAACGCATCCGCCGCATCAAGCACTGGGCAGGCTTTCCTACAGAAGCCATCCGTTTTTGCCTGAGTGAAGCTGGAATTGGGTTCAATGAACTGCAGGCTATCGCCATTAGCCGCGACCCCCGGGCCAAGTGGCTGAAAAAAGCCCGGTTTATGATGGCCCACCCCGAGGCGGTTGGCTTTGCCATACGGGGGCGGCTCAACAATGCTGATGCCATGGCCAGCACTGAAGCAAGCCTCAACCAAATGGCAGTTGCCATGGGGCACCATAAAGTGGGCCATAAAATTTTCCAGATAGAACACCACCGCAGCCATTTGGCCAGTGCTTTTTATGCCTCGGGTATGGAAAAAGCAGCCCTGCTGAGTGTAGACGGTTCGGGCGACTTTAGCACCACCATGATGGGCGTGGGCAACGGGCAGCATATCCAGGTGTTGCAATCCATCGACTTCCCGCATTCCATGGGTATTTTCTATACGGCTTTTACCCAACTGCTTGGCTTTCCGCACTATGGCGATGAGTACAAAGTGATGGGACTGGCGCCTTATGGCCAACCCGAGTACTTTGAAGACCTGAAAGCTGTGGTGAACTGGCACGATGATGGTACTTTCAGCCTGAATGAACAATGGTTTCGGCGGCCGGAAAAAGGGTATGTGACCTATGACGAACAGCATCGCCCACTCATACCAGAATTATTCAGCCCGGCACTGGCCCACAAATTTGGCCCTGTAAGAACCGCCAGCGAACCGCTGGAACAAAAGCACAAAAACATGGCCGCTTCGGTGCAAAAAATGCTGGAAGAAACCCTCTTTCACATGCTGCGGCACCTGCACCAGCAAACCGGCCTCACCAACCTTTGCCTGGCGGGTGGTGTAGCGCAAAACTCGGTGGCCAACGGAAAAATTACCCGCAACACGCCTTTTACCAAAGTATATGTGCCCTCCGCCGGCCACGATGCCGGGCTCTCTATGGGGGCAGCCATGTATGTAAGCCACCAAATGTTACAACTACCCCGTACACAAGGACAGTTTCATGCCTACACAGGCAGTGGATACAGCAACGAGACCCTGAAAATATTCTTGGAAAAAAGGATGGTGAAACATACATTTATACAAGACAATCAGGAGCTTTACCAAAAGGTGGCCCGTTGTATTGCCGATGGTGGCGTGGTGGGATGGTTCAAAGGCCGCAGTGAATTTGGCCCCAGAGCCCTCGGCAACCGATCCATACTGGCAGACCCCCGACGGGCAGATGCCAAAGACCTGCTCAATAAAAAAATTAAGCGTAGAGAAAGCTTCCGCCCCTTTGCGCCCTCTGTACTGGAAGAATACGCCAGTGCGTACTTCGAATTTTGTGAAGAAACGCCCTTTATGGAAAAGGTGTTTCCCATAAAGTCCGACATGCAAAACCAAATTCCCGCAGTAACTCACGTTGATGGAAGTGGCAGGTTACAAACAGTATGTAGAAAATATAATCCGCCTTATTACGACCTGATTGATACTTTCAGGCAACTAACGGGCGTTCCTGTATTACTCAACACGTCCTTCAACGAGAACGAACCAATCGTCAACACCCCTGAAGAAGCCTTAGACTGTTTCGAAAGAACCAGTATGGATTTGCTGGTATTGGAAAACTACCTTATCAGCCGTTAAAAAAAGGCCAGCGTGATATGAAAGTTTCTGTAATTACCACATCGTACAACAGTGGGCACACCATCAAAGACACACTCATGAGTGTGGCCACGCAGGATTATGCCAACATTGAACACCTCATTATCGACGGTGGTTCTAGAGATGGCACTATGCAGGTTGTGAGCAAATTCGGCCATGTATCGGTTGCTGTTTCAGAAAAAGATGGCGGCATTTTTCATGCCATGAACAAGGGCCTGCAACTCTGCACCGGCGACGTTATTTGTTTCCTCAACTCTGATGATTGGTACATTAGTCCACACGTTATTTCCAGCGTCGTAAATAGTCTGCAGCAATCGCATTGCAATGTGGCCTATGGCGATTTGCAATATGTGCAGCAGTTTAATCCTGAACGCATTGTTCGCACCTGGAAATCGGGCCGCTTTCGCCGCAAAAACCTGTACTATGGTTGGATGCCACCGCACCCGGCCTTTTTTGCCAAAAAAGAAGTGTACGAAGAGGTGGGCTTTTTCAATACCGAACTCACCAGTGCCGCCGATTACGAACTGATGCTGCGCATATTGCTCAAGCACGAACATGATGCCTGCTATATACCGGAAGTATTGGTAAAAATGAGGCTCGGTGGCTACAGCAATGCATCGCTCAAAAACCGCCTGCGGGCCAATCAGGAAGACCACCAGGCTTGGGTAATGAACGATTTGAAACCCATGATTTTTACCCGCTACCTCAAGCCCATCCGAAAAATTCCACAGTTTCTGTTCAGATAAACTTTTACAAAAGCAAAGCGGCACTCACAGGTATGAGTGCCGCTTTTTTATGCGTATTTGTCTGTATTACTATTTACAGCTGGCCTACCAAATGCGTCAGCAAACCATCGCGGAGCTTGGGCTCAAACCAGGTGCTTTTGGGTGGCATCACGTTGCCGCTGTCGGCTATATCGAACAACTGATGAATGGTAACGGGATACAGGCTGAAAGCCACAGCCATGTCGCCACTGTCTACTCTTTCCTGCAAGGCTTCCAACCCACGGATGCCCCCTACAAAATCGATGCGCTTATCCGTCCGCTGGTCCAGAATGCCCAGCACAGGAGCCAGCAGGTTGTCTTGCAAAATGGTTACATCCAGCACACCAATCGGGTCGTTGCTATACGTGCCCTCTTTTGCTGTAAGGCGATACCAGGTTTTGTCGAGGTACATGCCAAACTCATGCAATCCTTTCGGATGCAATGGCTTTCTGCCAATGGCTTCTACTGTAAAATGCGTGGCTGTCTTTTCCAGAAAAGCTTCTTTGCTCAGGCCGTTCAAATCGGTCACCACCCGGTTGTAATCCATGATGTACAACTGGTCGGCGGGAAACAAAGTGGTAAGGAACCAATCGGCTTTGGCCTTGGCTCTTTCGCTGGTAAACAGGGCCTGGCTTTTGGCCGCACTGGCTGCACGGTGGTGGCCATCGGCTATATAGGTGCAGGGCACTTCGGCTTCAAACAATTGGGTAATGGTTTCAATCGCCTTATCGTTGTTGATCACCCATATTTCGTGCTTCACCCCGTCTTCGGCAGTAAAATCGTACACGGCGCCACGCTGGGTTTGCCAGTTGGCAATGAACTCATCAATGGCGGCTACATTGCGGTAGGCCAAAAACACGTTGCCCGTTTGAGCTCCCGTATTCACAATGTGCTGAATGCGGTCGTTCTCTTTTTCCGGACGGGTAAACTCGTGTTTCTTGATGATGTCTTTGTTGTAATCTTCCACCGAAGACACACACACCAAACCACTCTGGCTACGGCCGTTCATGGTGAGGCGGTACAAATAATAGCAGGGCTTGGCTTCTTTAAACAGCACATTGCGACTCAAAAAAGCCTTGAGGTTGCTCTTGGCAGTTTGGTATACCTGCTCATCGTAGGCACTTACCGTATCTGGCAAATCAATTTCGCTGCGGGTAATGTGCAAAAAGCTGTTGGGGTTGCCCCGGGCTTCGTCTTTGGCCTCTGAGCGGCTCATTACGTCGTACGGACGGCTGGCTACGCCTGCGGCAAACTGAGGGTCGGGTCTTAGTGCTTTGAAGGGCTGAATGTGTGCCATGTTGTTTTTACTTACTACTCCTGTTGATCTGATACTAAAAATCGGGGGTGCAATATAGTATATCGCACCCTATTGCTAAGGTTGATACCCGGCAGGGAAAATGGTCACCCATGGGTGTGGGCAAAATGTTCCATCAGTTGCACCAGTGCCTGCACACTGCTCAGCGGCATGGCATTGTACATAGATGCCCTGAAACCACCCACACTTCGGTGCCCTTTAATCCCAATCATGCCTTCTTTTTTGCACTGTTCCAAAAACAGGGCTTCCAGTGTGGCATCTTCCATAATCCACACGGCATTCATGAGGCTGCGGTCTTCCTTGGCCACGGTGGGGGTAAATACCGGCAGGCGGTCGAGGGCCTGGTACAGCAAATCGGCCTTGGCCTGATTGATGGGTTCAATGGCGGCAATACCGCCCATTTTTTTGAGCCAGCGCAGGGTGAGAATGCATACGTACACGGCAAATACCGGTGGCGTATTGAGCATGCTGCCATTGGCAATGTGCTGGCGGTAATCGAGCATGGGCGGCATGCTGCGGTCGTTGTGGCCCAGCATGTTTTTGTCTATCACTACCAGGTTTACCCCGGCAGCGCCAATATTCTTTTGCGCCCCGGCATAAATGAGGCCAAAGCGGTTAAAGTCGAGCTGGCGACTGAGGATATCGCTGCTCATGTCGCTGATGAGCGGCACCTGTGTGTTGGGCCACTCATGCTGCTGCGTACCTTCTACCGTGTTGTTGCTGGTGATGTGGCAGTACACCGCATCGGCATCCACCGTATAATCTTTGGGGATGTAGGTATAGTTCTTGTCTTTGGAAGAGCCCAGCACCTGCACGTCGCCGTAGAGTTTGGCGTCTTTAATGGCCTTGGTACCCCACATACCACAATCGAGATACGCCGCCTTTTTGCCCTGCGGCAGCAGGTTGAACGGCACCTGAAAAAACTGCGTGGATGCACCGCCATGCAAAAACAAGACTTCCTTGTTGGCATCGAGTTGCATCAGCTCTTTTACCAGTGCCACGGCTTCGTCCATCACGGCCTGAAAATGCGAAGTGCGGTGGCCCAGTTCTAAAATAGATAATCCGGTGCCGTTGAAATCGGCTATTGCCTGAGCGGCCTGCTCATACACCACTTTGGGCAGTATGCTGGGGCCCGAGTTGAAATTATGTACCACGGTATTGTTTGGTTGATTGGGGGCACAAACATACATCAACCCATGGGGAAGGGGTAGCATGGATTTGTTAATCGCAAATCTTGCCCAGCGCCTTGCCCGTTTGCCAGCCGGTGTTCAGGGCTTCAAATTCTTTCAGGTCTTCTGGGGTAAAGCTCTTGTTGGTAAGGCTTTTCAAATCGGGTTGGCCGGCATCTACCCAAGCCGTGTACCAAAAGCTGGCCGTAGCCAAAATGGACTGCCGCATCCGGCGTTCAATCATGCCATCCAGCCCCTGCTGGTACGCTGCCGAAAAAGCTGTGGAGTATTGCCGGATGATTTTGCCCGACCGTTCTTCAAACGCATATTTTTCATCGGGCTTCATTTTGCTGGTGAGCAGGGCTTCCATTTTCAACACGGTATCGGCAGCAGCACCGCTTTCGAGTACCCGGTCCCACATAAACTGGCTGGTGTTTTGAATATATACGGCTTTGCCAATAAAAAAATCATACTGTGCTTCGGCAAACAACTCAGGCACCCGGCTTTCCCAAAACCCATGAATGCCATACTGATTGCTAAACTGTCCGTTGTGGTTGTGGCAGGCGTGTAGCGGCACATGGGCATCGCTGATGTAATGCGCAATCTCTGCACTCAGCTTTAAAATTTTTACCTGATTTTTTTCTTTGAAGGCATCGGTCAGGCGCAGCTTCATGGTTTGCACCCACCACGGCACTATGCCATAGGTGAGCAATGTGTCTTCCGAAAACTTGGCTACCGCATCTGTCCATTTGCGGGGCAGCTCGGTGTAAGGATATGCACCATAATGATCGATATCGATGTAATGCCTTGGCGCTTCTTCGGGTATGGCGTAGCGCCGCTTATCGGGGTCTACGGCATGCTCGGTAATGAAATCGATATGCGTTTTGTAAAAGCCAATCATTTCGGGAGGCAATGAAAACACGGCTTGAAAATTGATTTTGCGGTGGCCGAAAAAGCCCCAGCAAAATGCTTGTAGCTGCAGGCTGAGTAAGCACAGCAAGAGAATTCCGTATTTCTTTTTAACAGTAATGAATGGTATCATAAAGATTAAAAATAACCGTATTAACCTACCAGTTTTTCTAAGATGAAATCTATAAATGCAACAACTTTCATATTCGCTAAGAGATTCTTATGCAAGCATTGTTACTTTCTTTTTCTTGAAAAAAAGAAAGTAACCAAAGAAAATTTCAAGGCAAACCCGATGCCTCCGGCCGTTTTGCCCAGCCAACGCCTCCCCCTGTGTAACTTATTTTTACAACTTCTTACTTGCATCTCATCTGTTGGCTAGCATTTTTTAATAAACTCAACTTTTTAAAAATAAATGAAGCAGGCACTGCAGCAAGCTTTTGTCATCAATAAATTATTATTGCCTTTACAAACAAAAATTCAAGGCTATGGAACCAGGCATTGGCACAAGATTGCAACACACACAATTTGGCCCCGGCGTTATTGTAGATGTACGACTGTCGAGTTACCTCATTTCATTCATTCATCATGGCATTAAGGAAATTGACAAAAAGGATGATGCCCTGGATGAAATCATTCCGGAGCAAATAAAACCTGTAGGTGAAACCAGCAGTGAAGTAGAAAAAAGTTTGTTGCAAATACTGCGGTACTGGAATGGCATTGGCGAGCCAGTAGCCCTCGGCGACCGTTGGAAAAACGGCATGATGTTGTTGCAGCCGGCAGACAAATCACTCAAGCCAAAAGAAGTACCGGTAGAAATGTTTTTTCATAAAATAGTGATGCTGCGAGACAGGCTGCGGGTGCTGGAGCAAAACATCAACAGCCACAAAGTGCTGACTGATGAAGACAAACTCAACCTGCAGCAGTACATCACCCGCATCTATGGTTCACTCACCACGTTCAACGTGTTGTTTCGTGATAAAGAAGATTGGTTTGTGGGCGAAAAAGGCAGCAAAGAAGAATAACAAACCGTGATACACAAAAAAATAATTGCCGCATGATGTAACCTTTTTTCATGCGGCTTTTTTTTTGCATACGTGGCTGCCACTCATCACTTCGCATGAGCAACGGCGCATTCTTCCTGCTTATGCAACCGCTCTTACCAGCATGCTTGTGTAGGTTTTGGTAGTAGTACATCTTTGCTGTACAAACAATTACTCACACCAAAAATCGAAACACATGAAACGTTTGTTTTCCCTTGCCGTAGCTGGCGCATTCGCCCTTTCTGCACAAGCATTTACCACCGGCAATCACGAAGCACCTTACCCCGTTCGTCAATCTTTTGCCAGAGAATTTGGCCATGTAAAAACGGTAAACTGGGCACCGGTGAAAGACAACCTCACCAAGGCCAGCTTTATGCTGGATGATCAGGAGTTCACTGCCTTTTTCGACAATGCCGGCGATCTGGTTGCCACCACCGTGAGCCTGCAAAAACATCAGCTGCCAATTAAGTTACGCTTAGCGATTGATGCAAAGCTCGGCAGCGTCTTATTATCCGAAATGTACTACGTAGAACATTCCTCGGAAACAGCTTATTACTTCAATGCCATTAAGGATGGACAGACCAAAACATATCAGGCTTTTGCCAACGGCCGTATGACAGAAGTACAATTAGGATGGAAGAAATAGTTTTTTGCAATACATGTTGTTAGTTTAGACCACCGGCCCTTTCCAGGGTCGGTTTTTTTATGTTGCTACCACAAAGGCTTTATTGCATATTCAGTACATTGCCATGCTAAAAATCTGATTGCTATGCCTACTTCAGTCATTGCTGGTATTGGTATGTATGTACCACAGCAGGTTGTAACCAACCACGATTTAATGCAGTACATGGATACCACCGACGAGTGGATTCAGGAACGCACCGGAATACAACAGCGGCGCTACGCCCACCGTATAGAAGAAACTACTACTACCATGGGTGTAGAAGCTTCCAAACAAGCTATTGAACGGGCAGGCCTTACCCCACAGGATATTGATTTTATTGTGTTTGCCACGCTGAGCCCCGACTATTATTTTCCGGGTTGTGGTGTACTGCTGCAGCGGGCCATGGGCATGCGCCAAATTGGTGCACTAGATGTACGCAACCAGTGCAGCGGTTTTGTATATGCCATCAGCGTAGCCGATCAGTTTATTAAAACCGGTATGTACAAAAACATATTGGTGGTAGGTGCCGAAAAACATTCTTTCGGACTCGACTTCAGCACCCGTGGCCGCAATGTGAGTGTGATTTTTGGCGACGGTGCAGGAGCAGTGGTATTGCAGGCAACTGAAGAACCGAACCGCGGCATATTGAGTACCCACTTGCACAGCGATGGCAACGAAGCAGAAATACTGGCCATGTACAACCCCGGCACCCATGCCAACAAATGGAAACCTGAGTTGGCCGATTTTGGTGATGCTGCCATGGGCCAAATGTTTGTGACACAACCCATGCTCGATAAAGAACAATTTTATCCCAACATGGATGGCCCGGCTGTGTTTAAAACAGCGGTGGTTAAGTTTCCGGAAGTGATTATGGAATCGCTTAACGCAAACGGATTGACGCCGCAGGATTTGCAATTGCTAATACCGCATCAGGCCAACCTCCGCATCAGCCAGTTTGTGCAGCAGCGCCTCAAGCTGCGAGACGATCAGGTGTACAACAACATACAGCAGTACGGCAACACCACAGCAGCCAGTGTGCCCATTGCCCTTTGCGAAGCATGGGAGCAAGGGCGTGTACAAAAAGGAGACCTGGTGTGTTTGGCAGCCTTTGGCAGCGGCTTTACCTGGGCCAGTGCACTGATGCGTTGGTAAGCTTTCTATTTTTATCAAACCATGACGAATTTTATTCCTTTGTTTCCTTTGGAGCTGGTGAGTTTTCCCGGAGAAAAACTTAACCTCCACATTTTTGAACCTCGCTACAAACAGCTCATTGGCGACTGTGTGGCGCAGGGCAAACCCTTTGGCATTATTGCCGTCATCAACAACAAGCTGATGGAGTACGGCACACTGATGCAGGTAGCCGAAGTGAAAAAATTGTACGAAGATGGCCGCATGGATATTTCTACCCGGGCTACAGAAGTATTTCAGGTGCTGGAGCTGGTAAAAGAGCTGCCTGATAAATTGTACAGCGGTGCTATTGTTACGTATCCGCAGAATGAGTTCGTCGTTAATCTGCCTGCGTTGCAACCTGTGCTCAGGCAAATACAACAGTTGTTGCTAATGTTGGAATCGCCAAAGGCATTTCCCAAGCCCGACAACGAACTATGCAGTTATGATGTAGCCAGCATGACGGGCTTGAGCATAGAAGAAGCCTACGACTTACTGCAACTGCTACGGGAAGACCAACGGGTAGAATACTTGCGCCGTCATTTGCAAAAAGTATTGCCGGTGGTAAAAGAAATGGAACTGCTGAAAAGTAAAATCAAACTCAACGGTCATTTCAGGGAGCTGAGGAGCCTTGGCTTTGAGGAAGAATAAAACGGCGTACCACCCAAGGCAACAATAGCAAACCCAATACGGCACCTGCTGTATCGGCCAATACATCCCAAGGGTCGGCGCTGCGGTTCGCTGTAAAATTTCCCTGCACTATTTCTATGGCAATGCCATAGCACACCGCCAGCAATACCACCAGCCAGGCTGTTTTTTTACTGAGAGAAATTCGGCGCAAATATTGCGGCATCAGCCATAGTTGTACCAGCCCAAAAAACAACGCCATGTGCACCCATTTATCGGCATACGGAATATCTATGAATGGCGTTGTTTCCATGCCATCGGTGGGCATTAAAAAAAGATAGGTTGCGGCACTGAGCCACAGCAAAGCGGGAAAATAAGTACGGAGAATATTGTGCAGCCAGCGTTTCATGTTTCACCAATAGGAACAGGTGAAAATAAGTGGCTTTATGCTTTGCCCAGCACTTTTACTTCGGTAAGAGTAGGCACTTTGCTGCCACCTTCCGGTTCCAGACTGATGGCAAAAGCCTGTGCATTGGCTATTCGGCTCATTTTTATCAGGGCTACATCGTCTGTCCAGGTGAGCAAGCCTGCATCCACCATTTGGCCATCTACCTGTGCCCACAACTGGTATTGCTTGCCTTTTTGTGGCATGGGCAGGTTATTAACCATCAGGTACACATCGGTGGTGCTTTTGTCGTAGTACACGGTGGCCATCATGCCGGCATTGCCGGGTACGCCCTGCATTACCACGGGTTGTACCTGCGGACTTTTAATCATTTGCATGCTGGCTTCCATGGCATTGGCCTTGTTGGCCAGTACATTTTGTCGGGCAGAGAGTTCTTCGTACCGGTTAGAAAAGTCGGTGTATTGACTATAAAAATAAAAGTTGAGCAATACGCTGCCCATGAGCAGCAGCACAGAAGCCGCCAAGGCAGTACGAAACCAACGGATGGGTTTGGGTGCGGCTTTCAAATCGGTAGGCATCGTCACCACTTTGGTGGGGTGCGCCTTTTCCTCTTTGAGGGCATTGAGGATGCGTTCACGGGTGGCAGCAGGGTTGGCCACCGGCATTTGCAGGGCCTGTTGTTCCAGCTGCTCTTCCAATGCCATGCGGGCTGCCCGCACTTCCGGATAGCGGCCTTCCATTTCCAGCTGCTGGGCAATATCTGCCTCATCGGCCAGTCCGTGGATGTAGGCTTCTATAGCCCCACTGTTGATGTATTCGTTGGCGTTCATCGGTTTACTTGCATCATTGTCCTCAATTTTACCAGACCGCTTCGCACCCGGCTTTTGATGGTACCGAGTGGTGTTTGCAGCAGTTGGCTGATTTCTTCCTGCGTGTGTCCTTCCAGGTAGGCAAGTATTACCACCTGCTGTTCGGGCTTTGGTAGCTGGGCTATCCACTGCCGCACATCGGTGGTATCGGGGTTAAAACTCGTACTTGCCTGAGTAGGTACGTCTTCCGGCGCCTTTTGGTTCACTACCGATGGTTGATTTCCTGTTTTGCGCATCCAGTCAATGGCGGCATTGCGGGCTATCTGGGCCATCCAGGTGTACAAACGGCTCTTGCTGTTGTCGTACAATTCTATTTTCCTGAATATGCGGATGAATACCTCCTGCAGTACATCTTCCGCCACGGTAGCATCGCCCACCACTGCGTAAATGATGGCATTGAGGGCACCGCTATAGTGGTCGTACAGGTAGGCAAATGCCTCCTGCTTTCTGGCTTGCAGCAGGCTTACCAATTGTGCTTCGGTATACTGTTCGGCTTGTTTCAAATGGGTGGCAACACTTTAAAATGAACCCCGGTTCGAGGCTCGTTGCTTTGCCAGAGCAAAGCATATACGATGACTTTGCCCTTTTGGCTTAGGGTTAGGTAGAAAAATTTAGCTCACAGAAGCACTGTAAGCTTCAGCAGTCATAAGTGCTTCTACATCTGCAGTATTGGCCACTTCCATTTTGATCATCCAGCCCTGTCCGTAGGGGTCAGTATTTACCAGTTCGGGCTGATCATTAAGGCCGGCGTTTACTTCCAAAATTTTTCCTGCCACGGGCAAAAACAAATCACTCACGGTTTTCACGGCTTCTACGGTACCAAACACGGCTTCGGCTTCCAGGCTTTTGCCTACACTGTCAACGTCTACATACACAATATCGCCGAGCTCACGTTGTGCAAAATCGGTAATGCCAATGGTGGCAACATTGCCTTCGAGGCTAATCCATTCGTGGTCTTTGGTGTAACGCAGTTCAGCTGGAAAATTCATGACGTAAATTTTAATACAGTTTGCAATGCAATTTGGAAAGTGCAAACCTAATGGGAAAATGGCTTTCGATAGCCAAGCGTTGAAAACCTTGTTGATAGGACGCGGTTTATGGTACGCGGATTTGCAGGATTAGTCTGGATGTTCGCTGATTTTCTTTGCCAACTGCCCACTGCAATCCCGATAGCTATCGGGAGCAAACGCTTTTCAAATATCTACTTCCGGTTGCGGAGCACAAACATGCGCATCCTTACATCGGCTTCGGGGCGGTCGCCCGGGCGGGTTTTGGTAGTGGCTATTTTGTCGAGCACATCGTAGCCAATCACCAGTTCGCCAAACACGGTATAGTTGCCATCGAGGTGGGGTGTGCCGCCTACGGTGGTGTAGAGTTTTTGCTGGTCGGCATTGAGGGTGAGTTTGCGCTGCACAATGGTGCTGTCGAGTTGGCTCTGGCGCCAGGCAGGCCGCTGCACTATGTAAAACTGGCAATTGCTGCTGGCCTTTTCGGGGTTGTTGTCTCTGGCGGCGGCCAATGCACCCCGCTTGTGGTAAATGCCGATATCGGTTTTCAGTTCGGCCGCTATGCGTTCCTGACCCGGGGCGCTGCCACTACCCACAGGTGTTTCGGCAGTTGCCCGCTTGCTGGTGGGGTCGCCGCCTTGTATCATAAAGTTGTTGATGACACGGTGAAACAACAGGCTATCATAAAAACCCGCCTGCACTTTGCTCATGAAATTGTCGCGGTGCAGCGGTGTTTCGTCGAACAGTTTTACCACCATATTGCCCTGTGTGGTCATGATGAGCACATAGTAATGGTTGTCTTTGGCAGGAAGGAGTTGGCGGTAATGTTTTACGGCCGATTTTTCTTCGCTGTTGAGCTTGCGAAACTGCTTGGGGGCACCGCAGGCCGCCAGCATCAGCAGCACTACAAACAAGGAAACGATACGCATGGCATGAATGGGTTGAGATGGCAAGGTAAAGCAAGCAATATTCTCTACAAGAAGTTTGAAAAAGGAATAGGGTATTTTTACAGAACACATTAACCGTTGCTACCAATAAATGAGAACCTGTTTCACATACATATTCATCCTATTCAGTTTGGCAACTTATTGTCAACAGAACATTGATTTGATAGTGTTAAAGGACGATGCTTCTTCGGGTAAAAAGAAGATAAAACATTTATGGGTGGGCATTAATAATCTGGTGTCATCAAATTATCATGGTGGTTTTGAGATATTGAAAATTGAATCTGATAACGGAGTGATTAGTTCTTACAAAGGCAACACAACTATTTTTTCTATTAATCCCAAATACGCCGGAAGTGTGAAGATAACAAGCACTCAAAAAATTTGGAATGGCAAAAAGTACGACAGCATTCAAACCATCAATACTTTCAAAGCAATTTTACCGCCCAAAATATTGATACAACTTGATAAGGAAAGTACTCATAAACATGCAACTCTTTCCTTCTTATTAATAGATGGTTTCAGTTTTAAACCGATTGGCAGACGATATAAAATTGGTCGATTTTTTGAACCAGTAATACTTGATGCTTCAGGAAAAGTAATTGGAAATCTTGCTATGTGTTTCGGAACAAAAATTAATTTATACGACCCCATTCATAA
The DNA here is from genome assembly GCA_020848815.1 of Chitinophagaceae bacterium. Classification (GTDB taxonomy): domain Bacteria; phylum Bacteroidota; class Bacteroidia; order Chitinophagales; family Chitinophagaceae; genus Phnomibacter. The sequence continues at coordinate 17,450 of JADLHL010000191.1, forward strand.
TACGGAAGGCATAAAATTCGAGAAAGGAAATAAAATCAAATTTTCTATTACGATTCGTGATACCAAAACGGACCTTCTTATTCAAACCGAGGAATTTACCTACACTTTTAATGATTGATCTGTAAATTAATTTTTCTAGACTAGTTGGTGAGTTTTAGAACAGATTGACTAATTATTGTTCGTTCTATTTCCGTTTATTTTTTTAGTAATAAATAAAAAGAATTCTAGTCCGCAAACTTCTCCTGCTCAAAATAGAGTAGTACGTGGTCTTTCAGAAAATCTTCCTGCTCCCGCAGGCCCATATCGGGCAGGGCTTTCAGCTGTTTGAAATGCGGCCAGCCGTCTTCGTCTTTTCCTTCCAATACATAATAGCCGCTGGGCGATAAAATGGTGCACACCGCCACATGCATCAGGTCTTGCTTGGTTTCTTTCGAAATGTTGTTGTCGAAAAGTTGCATTTCCTGCAAACCAATGAGGTATAAAACAGCATCGAGGTCGGGCTTTTTGCCAAACCGCTCCACCAATTGGGCTTCCAAATTCCACCAGCGCTGCTGCAGGTCGTCGTGTAGGTTCATGGGGGCAAATGTATGTAAGAACCCTTCAAACCTCCCTAAAGGGGGGGCTTTTGGAGTGGTTGAGTTTTTAGGTTGCACCGATTTATGTTGCTTCGTATTTGAAAGTGCCGATTGGTAAAACATTTGTGGTCTTCCCCGCACAAAAAAATCTGTGCATCTGTGGCAAGAAAAATTATATCGCCCATTCAGGGCTTTTGATACATTACTTGTCTTTCGTTTCCACGGGCTATACCCGTGGCTATAATCTTATCGCCCTTTCAGGGCTGTAATACGCTGCTTCAAATCTTTGAAGACAATCAGCGAACATCCGTTTCATCCTAACAATCCGCGTCCCATTTTAAAACGCTTGCTATTTGCAAAACATCCGTGCACATCTGTTTCATCCGTAAAATCTGCGTCCTATTGTATTTCATGTGGCCCCTTTTACCCGCTTGGTTATCTTTGTGCCCCCGTAAAAAAGACGAACTACTATGCTCGACATAAAACTCATCCGCGAAAATCCTGACTTCGTAAAAGAACGCCTGGCACACAAACAGTTCAAGCAACTGGAACTGGTAGATCAGATTGCCAGCCTCGACAGCCAGCGCCGAACCCTGCAGCAGGATTTAGATAACGTACTCAACCAAAGCAACCTCGCCGCCAAAGCCATTGGTGGCCTCATGAAAGAAGGCAACAAAGAAGCTGCCGAAGCCAAAAAAGCGGAAGTAGCCGTACTGAAAGACCGCGAAAAAGTGCTGAAAGATGAGCTGACCGCCGTGGAGCAGCAGCAGCAAGACATTGCCATACAACTACCCAACCTGCCGGCAGCACAGGTGCCACCGGGCAAAACACCTGAAGAAAACGAAGTAGTGCGGGAAGGCGGTACCAAACCCAACCTCCCCGCCGATGCAGTGCCGCACTGGGACCTCATCAAAAAATTTGACCTCATCGATTTTGAAACCGGTGCCAAAATTACTGGCAGCGGCTTTCCGTTGTACAAGGGCAAGGGTGCCAAACTGCAGCGGGCCCTCACCAGCTATTTCCTCGATTTCAATACCGCTGCTGGTTACGTGGAATACATTCCGCCGTATATGGTGAATGCCGCCAGCGCCTACGGTACCGGCCAGCTGCCCGATAAAGAAGGCCAGATGTACTACATGCCGGCCGACGACCTGTACATGATTCCGACCGCCGAAGTACCGGTGACCAATATTTACCGCGATGTGGTGCTGAAAGAAAGCGACTTCCCCATCAAAATGACGGCTTACAGCCAATGCTTCCGCCGTGAGGCAGGCAGCTTTGGTGCCCAGGTACGTGGCCTCAACCGGGTACACCAGTTTGAGAAAGTAGAAATCATTCAGATTGTACACCCCGACCAAAGCCATACCGTGCTCGACGAAATGGTGGCCCATGTAGAAAAGCTGGTGCAAAGCCTCGAACTGCCATACCGCATATTGCGCCTCTGCGGTGGCGATATGGGTTTTGCCAGCGCCATCACCTACGATTTTGAAGTGTGGAGTGCCGCCCAGCAACGCTGGCTGGAAGTAAGCTCTGTGAGCAATTTTGAAACCTTCCAGGCCAACCGCATGAAGTGCCGCTTTAAGGGTGACAATGGCAAAACTCAAATTGCCCATACCCTCAACGGTAGCAGCATGGCCCTGCCCCGTATTATGGCGGCCCTGTTCGAAAACAACCAAAGTGATAGTGGCATTCATTTACCAAAGGCATTGCAACCATACTTTGGTGCACCGTTTATTGATTAGTTCATCTGCGAATGATACATACCGGTTCATAATGACCTTGCTCATTATGAACCGGTTTCATTTTCCAGCAACGTCCGCTGCGGGAGATATTGCTGGAAATAATTTTTTGGTACCTGCGTACAAATTCATTTACTTTGAATCTCAAAGTGCTTTTATGAGTCAAGACCAACAATCACTGGATGCACTCAAAGACATCCGCAGCATGATGGACCGCAGCAGTCGCTTTATCAGCCTGAGCGGCTGGAGTGGTGTGGCAGCGGGTTGTTGTGCATTGGTAGGTGCGTGGTTTGCCCATGGCGTTATTGAGCAAGGCAGCAACAACCACAGTAGTTTGCGCAAACACTACGATGCCACGGCAGATATCAACGGCATTTCGGTTTCAGCTTACATGGGTTCTAAAGAACTCATTCTAATTGCGCTGCTTACGTTGGGTGCAGCCATTGCACTGGCATTTTTATTTACATGGATGCGTAGCCGCAAAACACAAACGCCTGTATGGGGCAACAGCAGTAAGCGAATGGCATTTGCACTGGGTCTGCCGCTGGGTGTGGGCGGCATATACATGCTGCAATTGATGCAAGCCGGTGCCTTTGGTATGATTGCGCCTGGCTGCCTGCTTTTTTACGGCCTTGGCTTGGTAAGTGCCAGCCGCTATACATTTGGCGAAATTCGCTGGCTCGGATACGGACAGTTGCTCACAGGTATCGTAAACCTATTTATGACTGGTTACGGTTTGTATTTTTGGGCCTTTGGTTTTGGCATTCTCCATATCATTTACGGATTGGTGATGTGGTATACCCACGAAAGAAACGAACAAACGAAATAAGACTTTGGCACTACCGGTAAACATAGCAAACCTCAACAAGGTGTTTGACAGCCGTATCCGGCTGGGCATCATGAGTGCCCTGATGGTGAATGAATCCATCAGCTACAACGACCTGAAAGAACTGCTGCAGGTAACAGATGGCAATCTGGCCAGCCACCTGAAGGGCTTGGAGGATAACGGTTTTGTAAAAGTGCAGAAAGGGTTTATTGGCCGCAAAACCAACACTACTTACAGTGTAACCAAGGCTGGCGAAAAAGCCTTCCGCCAGCACCTTGATGCGTTGGAAGCCATGATCAAGGGCACCCAAGGCTAAATTTTTTTACCCATATACTTTGAAATGCAAAGCACTTTTTATGAATAAAGAAATCCTCCTCAAATCCATTGGCACCTGGCTGCGTAGCCTGCTTACGTATGCCCTCATTACGTTGCCGTCATTGTTCTTTCCACTGATGTACATCATTTCTATGGGCTACGCCATCATTTGGAGTTTACCGGCATTGCTATTGTTTGTGCTAATGCTTTGGTTGCTTAGCATGCTGCATGTAACGACTGAATTAAAATTCTACCTGCTACTGCTGAGCACCGTAGGCATTGTGTTTTTGTGCACCTGGGGCGCTGCCTGGCAGTTTAGTGGCGGCCACGAGGTATGGGATAACTACCTCGAATTTGTGCTCTTTCCCATTGCCGGTATGCTGGCCGCTGTACTGGTAGTATTGGTGCGCCGGCAAGCGTTAATGGAAGTATTGGCTACACCAGCATTTTCTCATCATTCATCACTATCACAATAAAAATAAACTTGTATGCAAATCACTGCAAAAGCCTCATTTGGCGATCGGTTTCTCATCAAAGGTATCATCACCGGATTCCTCATTTTAGTCATGCTCATTCCTTCTGTTTTTGTGCTCAATCTGGTAGAAGAACGAAAAGAACGACAGCAGGAAGTAATAGCAGAAGTCAGCAGCAAATGGGCCAGTGCCCAAACTTTGTCGGGGCCGTTTTTGATTGTACCGTATGAACGCACTTTTATTGATGCCGATAAAAAACCGGCCGTTGTAACCGAGCAACTCATTGTACTACCCGAGCAATTGATGGTAAATGGCACCGTGCAGCCACAAATTAAACAGCGCAGTATTTATAAAGTGGCGTTGTACAAAAGCAGCATCAAATTGGATGGTCATTTCGATTTGAAAAACATTGCTGCGGGTGAAAACGAAACCATCTTGTGGAGCAAAGCCAGCCTGTGCATGGGCCTTACCGATAGCCGTGGCATTGAAGCACAAATGCAATCGACTGCTGCACAAATGCC
>JADLHL010000192.1 GCA_020848815.1 Chitinophagaceae bacterium
GTAGTGCTTTGCCCCCGGTGTGGCAGTAGCAACACGCATTTGGTGAGTGCATTCAGCAGCACTGCCTGCAAGGCTTTTTATACCTGCAATGAATGTCTTGAGCCTTTCGATCATTTTAAGTGTCACTGAGCAGTGCATGTCGAAGGCTGTATATTTATCACGTTCGTTATCTTAAATCAGTAGTGAGAATATGGAAATGCCCATTGTATTTGAACGTATAGGAAACGTTGGAAAAATTACGCTGAACCGGCCGGCAAAGTACAATGCCTTTAACCGGGAGATGGCCATGCAAATGCAGGCAGTGCTCGATGAGTGTGCCACTGCACAAGACATTCGTGCCGTATACATCTCGGGCAATGGCAAAGCCTTTTGTGCCGGGCAGGATTTGGCCGAAGTAACCGACCCCAACGGACCAGGCATGAACCGCATTTTAAGTGAACATTACAATCCCATTGTATCCAAAATAAAATGGTTGGAAAAACCTGTGGTAGCTGCTGTAAATGGGGTGGCTGCAGGAGCCGGCGCCAACATTGCTTTGTGTTGCGATATTGTTGTGGCTGCACAATCAGCATCTTTCATACAGGCATTTTCAGGTATTGGTTTGATACCCGACAGTGGTGGCACGTTTATGTTGCCCCGCCTGGTGGGTTGGCAAAAAGCCAGTGCCCTCATGCTGCTGGGCGATAAAGTGCCTGCAGCCGAAGCCGAACGCATAGGCATGGTTTATAAAGTATTCGAAGATGAATTGTTTGCCACTTCCTCGTGGCAGTTGGCAGAGCGTTTGTCGGCCATGCCTACCAAGGCCTTGGGCATGACAAAAACCGCACTGCGTTGGTCATTTGCACATACTTTTCAAGAGCAGTTGATGAATGAAGACAAGCTGCAACAACGTGCTGCCGCTACTGCCGATTTCAAAGAAGGCGTAGCCGCATTTCTCGAAAAACGTACACCAAACTTTACCGGCGAATGAGCAACAATCCCGAACAGGCCGACCTCATTGTAGACATGATGCTGAACAACGATGCTTTCAGTCGATGGCTCGGCATCAAAGTGGTGGATATATTGCCCGGCTTTTGCCAATTGCAAATGCTGGTAACAGAAGATATGTGCAACGGTTTTTCCATTGCGCATGGTGGCATTGCTTTTTCATTGGCCGATAGCTGCTGCTCTTTTGCGGTGAATGCACATGGTCGTAAAGCCGTGTCCGTTGAAACGGCTGTCAATCAGTTCAAAGCCTTGCAACCCGGCGAGTCCATCACCTGCACTTGTAAGGAAGAATCGCTGGGCAAAAAGCTGGGAGTGTACACTGCAGAAATCATCAACCAGGATGCAGTACGCATTGCCTTATTTAAAGGCACTTATTACCGCAGCGAAAAGCGATGGATAGAACCCGAAGACCTGGCCGGAAATGCTTAGGGCTTAAGATTCTTCTACATGCAATTGATGAAAAAACCGATGTGCTACAGGAGCTAGTAACAAACTCACACTGGTAAGCAGCGTGATGCCGCTGTACAAAGCATACAGTGAAGAAAACAACTTGCCATAGTTACTCGGAAAGTCAACAATTACAGGACCCATTCCACTGAGCAACATAGCTGCATTGTGAAAGCAATCCATCCAACTATAGGCATTGGTAGTAGTGAATCGAAAGCCAACTGTGCCAATGAATAAACTCACTAAGAGTATTGCCAAACACCAAACCATATTCCGCCAAATACGGCTGAGAAAAACTTTTCGGCTGGCCAGTGGTTGTCGTTTGTGTTCGTACATCGGCAAAAATGAAATAAGCGGTTCGATAGCAGAAATGTACGAAGAATCATTGACTCAGTACCCGGTGTTGCTGGGCACAATTCACTTATTTTAGACCTATGTTTTACGCATTCAAGGGCTTTGTTCCCGTAGTACATCCATCCAGTTTTGTACATCCGCAGGCCGTGGTTACGGGCAATGTGATCATTGGCAAAGATTGTTACATCGGGCCCGGTGCTGCGCTGCGTGGCGATTGGGGTGGCATCATCCTCGAAGATGGTTGCAATGTGCAGGAAAACTGTACCATTCACATGTTTCCGGGTAAAACGGTGTTGTTGAAAGCAGGGGCTCACATTGGGCATGGCGCTGTTATTCACGGTGCACAGATTGGTGCCAATTGTTTGGTAGGTATGAATGCGGTGGTGATGGACAATGTGGTACTCGGCGAAGGTTGTATTGTTGGCGCTTTGGCCTTTATTCGGGAAGGCGAGCAAATACCAGATCGCAGTCTGGTGGTGGGCAATCCTGGTAAAATAGTCAAACAGGTATCTGACGACATGTTGGCGTGGAAAACAAAGGGCACACAGCTTTATCAGCAGCTGCCTGCAGCTATGTATGCCGAAGCTACACCCTGCGAACCGCTAACAGCACTGCCAACCAACAGACCTGCACAGGAAACTTTGTACGAGAACTGGGAGAAAATAAAATACCAATGAGCTAATGTGCTGCATTCTATTGTCAAGTATGAAAACTCAATCATGTTGAATTGTAATGTTACAATCGATGTGATTCAACCAGCTAATTTGTTCTAGAAGCTAAGGATTATTAGAACCATTACCACAGGGTGAGGCGTTGGCCGGGCAATCCCGATAGCTATCGGGAGGCCGGAGGCTTTGGGTTTGCCTTGATCCCGATAGCTATCGGGATTCTTTGGTTACTTTCTTTTTTTCAAGAAAAAGAAAGTGACAATGTAACGCTTGGAAACGCTTTATTTGAATAGGCTTGCAACGCAATAAGGTATCAAGACTTTTCTTAACCTTGCTACAATGGAACGAACTAAAAATGTACTAATATGAAGCCATTCCTTTTCTCCATACTCCTCTGCTGCTCCTTGATGAGCAA
>JADLHL010000193.1 GCA_020848815.1 Chitinophagaceae bacterium
AGCGATGCAGGAATGGATGGTTTGTATCCGCTACGGAAAATGGGTTGGACACTGGCTGCAGCAACAGTTGCGTTTGTCATTCAGCTGTTTATTTCAGGGTCTTCCTTTTATGCATACCTGCAAATGGAAAAGATTACCCAACGCCCGATAGAAGCAGCTTTCTACCGCATTTTCATTGTGCTGTTGTGTACAGGCTTATTGGCACTCACAAATTATTTGCTCAGCATCAAAGCCTATTTTGAATTGCAGTTTGCCAAAATGGAAGCTGAAGAACTGATGCTGGCACAACTGAACAATCCTTTAGAAAAACCATTGTATTAATCGAACAATCATGACGCTTATTTACCGCATATTAACCTATCTGTTTTTGCCCATTGCTGTATTACTTAGTTTGAGTGCTCTTTCATTTTTTATGATGGCACTTGGCCAGCCAGCATTGTTGTTGCCCACGTTTATTATTGTTGCCATGATCATTTACGTGTTTGCCAGTTTTTCTTTTGTACAAAAAGCTATTGTACAACAGCAGGCTATAAAAGCAAGGCTACGGGATTGGATACGGGTAAATGCTTTTGTAACAGGAGCCATCGCATTGCTCAACATTGGCCAAAGTGTGCTGCTCATGCTCAATCCTGAACAAATTAAATTGGTCATCGATCAGTTGGCCGAAGTAATGGCACAAACACCCGGTGCACCTGCCTACAATTTGCAATTGTTGGTAAAATGGGTGCTCATCATTTCTACATCTTTAAGTGTGCTGCTCGTTACCCATATTATTTTGGGTTTCCGATTGCTACGCCAATATGCAGGTTATTTTGTTTCGTAGATTTCCTCGGTGCTTCACTTTGAGGTATCCTTTGTTCCTTCATTTTTTGTAGCGATACACTTCCTTTTTGGAGTATGCCGGGTATGCGCAAGAGTTTGCGTATGGGCGATTGCCATTGCATAATCAGCAATACCAGCATCATGGCATTGGCGTAGTTTAAACCTCCCCATTGCCAGGCAAGTGCAAACAATACCAAGAGCAATGAAGCAGGTAGCAATGCTGCAGTGCCATGTATCAGCGCTTCCTGTTGGCGAAGCCGTTGTTTGGCTTGTAATAATGCTTGCGATCTCCGGTTGAAACGATGGGTGATTTGTACTGCTTTTCCATTGGCTTGTATCAGTCGGAATTGTTGAAACTGTTTGGCTACAAAACCGAGCAGTGCACTTTGCTTGCTGCGGCTCAGCAGCAATGCATTTTTTGTAAAGTGTGAAAGCGCTGTAAACACTCCCGCTGCAGCTAATACCCACAGCAATGCAATGCGGCCAAACGGCGGATACAGCCACCACATCAATAATAAGCCACTACTTACAACCAGCAGTTGTCTTACCAAATCTATCCAGCCTTTGCTGATGAGTTGTTGGGCGGTTTTTACATCATGGCTGTACCGCAATAAGTAGCGGCTGCTATTGCGTCGATTGAACTGCCCGGGATAATGCAATACCTGTGTCGCAAATAACGCTTCACGAAGTTGTGCCGACCATTCTTCTTCCATGCGGGCAGTTTGTCTGCGGATAGCAACATCTGCTATCCAGCGCAGCAATAGCAGTGTGCCAAACAGCCAGAGATACTGCTGGATACTGGCAGGGGCTATGCCCAGTTGATGCATCCAGCCGGCCCTGCCACCAGACTGCTGAAATACGAGTTCGAAAAAGCCGCCAATTATGAACACCATCAACAGTTGCAGGCATTGCTGTAGCAAACCAGTGCTCAGCAACAGTATAACAGCTTTGTATTTAGTGCGGCAAAAACGACGAACGGAAAATGCATCGGTCAACATGGTGTAAAGTGTTTGTGGAGGTTAACTTACCTGGCTCAGTGCTTCTTGTGTAGCAAGTTTTCGGGCGAATATTTGCGCTGCAATGGCCGGCTGTGCCAGTTGCGACAAATTGAAAATGGGTAGTGCAGTATGCCGGGCAGTTTCCTGCATCAGCAGTGGGCTGGCCGTGAGTAAGCCGGTAATAAACAAGGGTTGAATACCCCAGTCATTCAATACACGAATGCCATTGATGGCAGCCAGACTATCGCCTGCAGAAAACATAAATCCGTAAGCAGTGTCTGTAAATGCGGCATGTTGCAGCAGCATGCTTGTTTCACGTTCGTACAAGCCGTCTGCAATTTCAATCACCACAAAGTCTGGCTGATGGGGTAGTACCTGCAGCAGCAACGATTCGTACAAGGGTAGCAGTTCGTTCAGCGGACACATATACGTAGATGGATAACCAAACATGCTGAAGTCGATGCTGGCACAGGCACCTAAATCCAGCGCCAAATCAGCGTCTTTGCTGTACACCGTTCCTGTGAGTTTTATGTATGCTGCTTTGTAGCCTGCCTTTGTAAGGCCGTGCACCAAATAAGCAGCACTGGTGGTTTTGCCACTATCCATAGATGAGCCTACCGAAAAAATAACCCTTGTAGATGCGGCTGCAGCACCACTAAACCGGCGCATACCTGCTGCTGCAATAGCTTTTGTATTAATGACCTTACCCTGCTCATCTACAGCCAAACCCACACACCGCAATTTGGTGGGCCCAACATTTGAAAATTTGTGGTGCATGCTGGCAATGCAGCCTACGGTACCGCCTGCACCTAAAATATGCAGTTCATCGTGTACTGATGCAGGCAAATACCCTTCAAACTGAGCGGTAGCATAGCGGGTGCCGAAAGCAGCCATGATGTAGTCGCCGGGTAGAATGGTGCTGTTGCGTTTTTCATGGTTTTGTACGGTTTTGTGTTTGCCAATACTCAGCACTTCAAAGATGGCTACATCGCCATCAATGGGTACATAGTTGTCGGCTAAATCCGTTTGTAATTGACAGTTGCTTACTTGCTTGCAGATGTAAGTTTTTTTCAGACGGGGTTGCATGTTGTAGTAGTTTATTTGGTGTTGTAAATGGAGAGATTGAGAGCCAGAGAAATGCCGGCAACATGAAAGTTGTCGAACCGCCTGGCAGTGTTTCCGGTAGATGGGTTTTTCACGTTCATGTATTTAAGCTCATTGCTGCCGAGGTTAAATTCGTTTTGAAGCATGTAATACACGGATGCAGAAACGTATTGATTGATTTTGGAGTTGAGGTTGAACTGCACCCGGTAGCGGTGAAGTCCATCGGCAGTGCTGCGGCCAATGAGCTGGCCACTATTATTGTAATGGGCAATAGGATTACCGCCGATATTGTAATACAGCCAATACGATACACTCGGCGCCAATCGCAAAAAGTCAATCCGTTTGCGTAGCCCCAGTCGGGTAATGTAAATGAATCTGTAGTCGAAACGGGTTTCGTTGGCACTGTGTTTTTCTGCCTGAAGACTGTTACTCCACTGCAGTGTTTTTCCCAGCCGGAGGGTATGTGTGCCCCGCAGGTAATACCGCCAGGTTTGTCGGTTGGCGCTTTGTGTAGTAAGCGCACCGCCCAATATTGCCAGGCGTTTTATAGGCTCATAACTTACTTGCATTGATGTTTGCTGAAATGCAGGCCGAAAGCCATTGTTGATGTCCAATGCCCTGAGGTGAGCGGCTTTTATTTCCCAGCGTTTGCTCAGCTGGCCGGACAATGAAATGCTGTTCCAGTTGTACAGCGGTCGCTGTGCCAGGCAAGGCATAATGCAAAGGATGAAAGCGGTAGAAAAAATGTATTTCATATACAGTTGTGTCGGTTGCAGGATACAAAACTGTACATGGCACCGCAGCTGTACAATTGAAAACTACCGAACCGTGATTTTGAGTGGTTGAATCAGGAAGAAAGACCTGCACACCCGGATTTTTGAAGCTGAAAAATGTGTTTGCGAATGATGTATCCGATTTTTCCCTAATTTCCGAACCAACGAATGCTACCAAATGGAAAAGGATAGTTACTGCTGCTCTCATCAGCAACAGTGGCATATCACCCCCCCCTCAGAAAATGTGGTCTGGCAGCTGCATGGCTGAGGAACAATGCGTTTGGAGTTTGTGCAATTGAAGTAATACCGCTGTTGGTTTGCCATTGCACTGCATGCAACCCGCCCTGTTCCAGCCTTTGAGCTTGTTGCCGCCTCCATTTACTGACCTATTAAAACTGTGACGTTTAAAAAACAACTGTGCCTATGAGCAACATGCCTGCCAACCAGGTTATTTGGGATGAAATGTTTGCGCCTGAAGGGGTACGCAACCGCTACAAAGTAGTGTATGAAGCGCTTCAGCAAATGAGTGGCGACGCCCTGCAGGCTAAAGATTTGCAGGCTGCAGATTTTTTCATGAATCAGGGCATCACCTTTACCGTATACAGCGACAATAAAG
>JADLHL010000194.1 GCA_020848815.1 Chitinophagaceae bacterium
GGTCGTTGCTAAAGAGCAGTGCGGCTTGCTCAAAAGATAGCCGCCCATGCTGCAGTTCCCGATGGATGGAATCGGCCCGTTCCCGGGTTGCTTTTTTTTCATCGGCAGATGCAGATGCATGCTGCCACAGTAATATCTGCGCTACTTTTCGTTTGCCTAATGCCGGCCTTTCTTTTTCTACCCAAAACAAGTGGTAGGCATCTGACCCTTTGATGGGAGATGTAGTGGTGCCGGGTTGTGTGCTGTAAATTTCTTTTTCATAAATGTATGGTAGTGAAAATGCGGTTATCCAACCGAGGCTGCCCCCTTGTTGCAAGGTTTCGGGGTCTGTTTCATATTGCTGCAACACTTTTGTAAATGGTACTTTGCTTTGCAATTGCTGGCGGGCCGCAGCCGATTGCTGCTTTGCTTTTTGCTCACTTATTGCATCGCCTGGCTGGTAGGCAAATGCAATATGCCGAACCAACCTGTCGTGCTGGCTGTGCCGGAGTGCTTCTGCCACTAACTCATTGGTGTTGCTTTGCCTGTTTATAAAACTTTCGGTGAGTTGGAGTTGATATTGATACAGTTCATCTTGCTGCATGGGCAGTGTGTCTAATTGCTCATCGTAGGCATACTGCACTTTTAGTTTGTAATTGATGTACAGTGGCAGGTACTCTTGCATGGCTTGCACCACCGGGCCATTGCTGGGGTTTTTGCGAAAGGCTTTGAGAAACTCCTGCTGCGAAACGGCTTTTTTACCATAGGTAAAAAGCGTTTGCCCTACGGCTACCTGGCTGGCTGTGCATACTATTGCGGCAGCAATCCATGTTGTCAATACGTGTTTCATAGTTGGGCGTCCAATCCTTATTTACTTCAAAAATTTTTGCTCTAACAATTTATCGAGATCGTTGAGGCCAATGTTTTTAGCGATGATTCTTTTATCGGCATCCAGCAAAAAGAGGGTAGGTGTGCTGCGCATATCATACAACTGCCTGAAGTTGGGTGTACCTGCTTTTTCTTCGGCAGCCCGCATGTCGGCAGGCTGGTGTACATGTATCCACTTGCTGTTGAGCTTTTCTATAAAGGGTTTCCAATCGTTCAGGCTCGATTCATTGACCATTACAGCATATACCTGCACATTTTTGGCTTTCCATTTTTGCTGAAAAAGGGTATCCATTTTCGGCATGTCTTCTTTGCACTTGCCGCAGTGTACATCCCAAAAGGCAACAATGGTGTAAGCTGCTTTCAGGTTGTACATACTTTGCATTTTTCCGGTGGGGTCGGGCAGGTTCATATCCCAGGCTTTGGTGCCCAGTTGGTTGGCCATGAGCATGTATGCCCTGTCGCGAATGATTTTCATTTGCTGAGCATTTAAAAAATCGGCCTTTGGTTTATCGCCACTCAGGTACTGCTCGTATACATGCAAAAACACTTTGTCTTGTCCCATTATTTTGGGGTACATGTAGTGGTCTACAAAGTAGCTGATGAGGTACCGGAACATTTCATCGTCGTTTCTGCCGAGGGCAATCATCCAGTTAAATTCGAAGATGACACTGTCTGCTTCGGGCGACACCCAGTTTTCGAGATAGTCGGCCAGCTTGTTTTCAAACACAGGCGTTCTCACCAGTCGTCCGTCCATAAAGTCTACATCATCCCAATAGTGATCTTTTCCAAAGCGGTATTGGGCAATGGTATCTTGCCGGGTAAGCGGCTGTGCCAGCTTGGGTGGGTAGTTTACGTTTTTGAGTGTTTTAAACATGAGGGCCAGCAGCGATTGCGGGTGTTCATCCATCAGCTTTTGCCGGTATTGCATTATTTGCTGATTGAGCTGCTGCAGGGTATTGCCTGCCTGCTGCGCTGCTTGCGGCGATAAGCTGCCCATTGTTTGCTGCAAGCTGTCGGCCTGCTTGGCACGGGGGGCCAAAAAATTGGTGTAGCTGGCAAACAAATCGTTTTCTGAACTGCCGCTAAACTTAAGTGAGCCTTCAATATCGCTGGTATCGGCTTGTACAGAAAAGGTTTGGTCTTCGCCCATCATCATTTCAAACAAAATGCTTTTGTTGGGAGAGGCCAGCAGGTAAATGCCCTGAGGCAAAGGTTTGCTGGTTTTAATGACGCCTTTGCTGTCGGCATTTAAAAAAGCACTATCAGCCAGCGCCTTGATGCCGCCATAATAGTACGCCAGGTACACCCATTGGTTTTTGTAGGGCTTTACCTCGAAACTAATATGCGTAGCCGGTGCCGGACTTTGCGCCTGTACCAAAGCCACTACAGCCATACCGGCCATGAATAACACAAATTTTTTCATACCTGTAAACGGATAATTAATACGTCGGGTAAAAATAGCCCGTTGGTTGTTAAAACCTTGGCAAGGTGTAATTAACCATGTGGTGATAACTCATCTTGCACTTCGGCATAGTGTTGGCAGTAACAATTTTGTATCTTCCTTGTATCTAATCAACAGGGTTTGATAAAATGTATCTCCATGAGAATTACTAAAAATGTATTTTTAGCCCCATAAAATTATTGAGCGTGATGAACAACCAACTTATCCAGTTGCTTAATTCCATAGTACCCCTTTCAGAAGAGTTACTGGATTTTTTGAATACCAAACTGGAAACAAAGACTTACGAAGCCGGTGAACTGCTGCTGAAAGAAGGGCAGGTGAGCAGCTTTATTGGTTTTGTAGAAAAAGGTATTGTACGGTCTTACTACTACAAAGACGGCGAAAAAATCACCTCATGGTTTATGAAGGAAGGCGATGTGATTATTTCTGTTGCCAGCTTCTTCAGCCAAACACCATCCAACGAAGTAATAGAAGCATTGGAACCTGTAATGGTGCATGCTATTACATACGATGATTTGCAATATGCCTACCAGTATTTTCCTGAATTTAATATTTGCGGCAGGGTTATTACAGAGAAGTATTATGTAATGAGTGAAGAGCGTTTGTTTATGCTTCGTAAACGCACTTCAAAAGAAAAATATCACTACCTGTTAGAGAAGCATCCAGACATTATGCAACGGGCCAGACTGGGCGATATTGCTACGTTTATCGGCGTTAATCTGGAAACACTGAGCCGCATTCGCTCAGAAAAAATTTGATAATTCGCAACACGTTTTTTTGACTTTTCTCAACCACCGATTTTGATTTATAACAAGTATTTGTAACCAAGTTTTTACTTGCTTTGATTAAAATTTAAAGCATGCGAAAACTGGTATACATACTCTTGTTGGGGGCACTTACAGCCTGCCATAAAGAGCTGGTGAAATACCCGGTTAATTCGCTGGAATCAAAGGTGGTTCTTACGCTCAAAAAGCAAATCCCCGTTGCTGAGTTCGACCAACTTGATTTTAGTCAACTTGAAAAAATCGCCCATCCTTCGGCTGACATTGTTGCCTGCAAAATTCCTTTTTACAATGAGCAAGACTCACTGTACTCATTTGTGCTGGTAAATGTGAGCAACAACGTGGTGGGTTCGGTTTTTCGGAACGACATTGCTTACACTACCCTGCATGGCGGCAACTTTCCGGTAGCAGTGCGCAACCTCAACTATGCCACCGGCGTGTTGCAGGACTACTCGCTGCGTGGCGGCCTCAACCCCTCGGCCCCCTCCCAATCTATCATTAACCGGTTGGGCATACCTGCTGTTACCACCAGCGGCGTATACAGCAAAACGGCCACCGGCGGCGCTGAGCGGCTTACCAGCATCGAATCGTACATCTTTTGCGGCCTGCTGGGCATGGCCACCTTTGATGCGGCAGTAACCGATTGGAAAACACCTAAAACAAAACTTAAAGTGCAGTACTATAACCCCTATTGTAAAAATGAAGAGCTTCATGATGAAGGCAGTTCCAATTCATTTTTGGAGTGGGATGTACAATTAAAATAAAAACCCCAATTAAGCACTGTATTCATTGGCTGGATGACTACAGAAATATGTAAAAACGCTAAACTCTTCGACCAAATGGCCTTTTGGCGCCTGCCTGTTCCCCCTGTTGATTTCCCCTCCAACAGCTGGCAGTAACCGCCCGAAATTCCGTATCTGGTCTCCGTTGAACCCCGAAAAAGCTGACAATTTCCAAAATTGATCAGCCTGGAGGCGTATTATCCACACGATTTTGACATTTGTCAAATTTTTGAATGTATATCATGGCGTTGCTTTGAATAAAATAACTCGCCATGCAGAGAGTGGTAGTAATATTACTGTTCTTGCAGGCCGCAGCGTGGTTTACGGGGAAAAAGCCAACACTTGTAACAAAGGGAGCAGAGGGGAAGAGGGGAACGTGGCAGCAAGCAACAAAATTGGAGTACCTCCAGCACAATATTGTGGGGGTACATTTTTATGTTCCTACACCTGCTGTTGGTACCACCACATCTGCTGCATCCGTTTCTGCTGTTTCTACTCCACTTACCGCTTCCGCTTCACCTCGTTTACGCCAGCCATCACCTCGTAGCATTCGGGAAAAGAAACCGGCAGTATTGCTTACCGCCAGTAGTGTAGCAAATACCGCCGGACAGCTGCAAGAAGTAGCCAGCATTGCCAGTCAATTGGTAAATCAGTTTTCCGGTATGGCCGGGGCAAATGCTGAAATGGTTGCAATAGCCGATAGCGCTGCTACCATAAATGATCAATCGGGCCTTGAAGAAATAGAAGAAGAGGACGACGAGGCAGAAACGAATAAAGCTGGCATCAATATAGAAGACTACCTGAAATGCTTTGATAACCTGCCCGATGCCGGCGCCCAATTTACCATTAAAGTAATGGTAGATATTCCGGTGGATGCCAACCCCAACTCATTAATCAACCTGGCACAAACGGGTTTGAGTGTAGGCCATGTGTTTGTGACCATTTCTAAAACGGTTGGCACTCAAACCATCAGCCAAACACTGGGCTTCTATCCGGCCAGCGATTATAAGTCGGTGTCGCTGTCGCCGGTTACCAGCAAGCTGGCCGACGATGGTTCTTCTGCCACCGGACATGAGTACAATGCCTCCATTACCCTGGATGGTTGGAACGCTGCTGAGTTCAAAGCCTTCCTGAATCAAATTCGGTTCAATGCCCGGATGCGGTATGAAATTGATGCCTTTAACTGCGCCAATTTTATTGGTTCAAGCCTCAATGCAGTACGGCCTAATTCGCTTGCTTCAGTATCTACTACGGGCATCAATCCACTCAATCCTACAGAGCTCATCAACATCCCTTGGTCGCCCAACGGAGTGTACAAATCACTGGTTGATTTGAAAGCCACCAACCCACGGTTAGCGCCAAAGATTGAAGTAAACGTGATTAAATATTGCAAGCCCAGCAAGGGCCCTTGTTCTTAATGTACTTACCGAAAAGCATCGTTAAGAACACTGTACAAAACAGTGTTTTTTTATGCCCCTACTTCAGTAAAAAAGAGGCTTTGCAATAACGATTGCAAAGCCTCTTTTTATGTAAATAATGAAGTGTGGATTACTTCTTTTTTTCCAGCACCAGCACCACTTTATTAAAGTCTGCAGCGGCATTTATCACTTTCTGAAAAGCATCAAACTGCTCCATGCTGTACGCTGTTTCTTTGTAATATTCATGTATGTCTATCAGCAGTTTTTGTCCTTCTATTTTGTAGGTAGAAATGAAACCCATGGTGCCTTCTTCATTTGCTTTTTCAGTAATGAAAAATTTCAGGTCATCCGGATTTTTGATACTGTAGCCATCTGGTATGGTGAGTTCAATTTTGCGGTCGAGGGCATGAGGGTACTCTACTGAAACCGGCAACTGGCGTGGCTTTTCCTGATACATCTGTACTTGTGGCCCTATCACATCACCTATTTTCAGTAGCAATTTATTGCCGGCTATTTCAAACAGTTCTGCACTACTGATATCGCCTTCAATAGTAAGTGGCTTATTGCTGTATCCATCGGCAAATGCGTCGTTGGCTACTTTAATATTGCGGATGTTTTTGCTGTTCGACACACTCTGCATCAGCTCTTGAGTGAAGTCTTGAATTTTATCTTTTGGCAAAAAATGAAAAGCAGGCCGATACATGCTGGCACCATAGCCTGTAAAAATTTGCTTGCTATGCATCAGTACCGAATCGAGGTTGCTGTTAAAGCGTAGTTTAACCTCCATGTTGTGGCTGCTTTGCTCGTACGGAAGAATAGCAATGTTTTTAAAAGATGCATATGCTGTATTGAAATTGCCAATGCTGGTATTTTGCAAAAACAATCCTTTGGTGGCAGCCCAGTTGGGCTGTATGTAAGGGTAGCGAAACGAAATATTTGTTGGCTCCAGATACTTGCCCGTGCCAGGAAAATAAAACACCGGGTCTTCAATCAACCGGTAGTTTTCCAGTTTTTCATCCAGCGGTATGTCATCTCTTTTGCTGGGAAAAACAATTTGATACTTGATATCCATTTGCTGCAAGCAAAGGGCAAACAGTTTGGTAAAGCCTTCGTTGCTGGCTACTTTGGTTTTTACTATTTTCTCAATCAGCTCAGCATCATCACCAATACCTTGTTCGTTGATGCTGATGTTGTTTTTCAGATAATCTTCGAGGGCAATGATTTTTGCTTCTTCTGTTTCGCCATTTATCTTACTCGATTTGAGAAAAGCAGCAATGGCCTTCACTTCTTTTTCTTCGGGCTTACTGTAGCGGTCGAAAATGTTTTTTGCCAACTGATTCCAGGTAAACAAACGAACGTCTTTGTCTTTGCTCAGGTTGTACGACAGTTTGTACTGCACATTTTTTAAGTGCTGTGCTGTTTGCGCATACTTTTCATTTTCTACTACTGCTATGTTGCTGCAGCTGCCATAGCTAATGCGCTGCTCACCAATTACAGTATCGGCGGCCATTTCAAAACCATTGTACCCTTTACAGGTAAAAACGAGATACGCCGGAATAGTAAGTGTAAAACGGGCTTCTGCACAGGGTACCGGCGATTGAAATACTTCCAATCCGAAAAATGAAGCATTGCGTTTGATGCGGGCAATGTATTCCACCTCGCTGCCTTTCTCTACGCCTTCCAGTGCAAACTTTTTGTACAGCCTGCCATCTTCTTCTTCGTCTAATACTTTATCGGCAGGCAGGTTGATGACTTTGCCAGCAGGCGTAATTACACGGGCTTGTATTTCTTGTACTTCGGCATCGTAAGCCACCGGCACATACACTTTGTTGAACATTTCTACACCCTGCTCCTTGTTTACCCTGATGATTTTATGCAGCGTGGTATACAACAGCAAGCCTTCTTTTTCGTCGGATAAAAATGTGTGTAGCCGCTGATCCATAATGATTACAGCATTTTCGTTGGCATACTGTGCGGGTAGCTCATGCAGTGCTGGTGTGGCTTTCCATTGGTAGGGTTGGCTTTGTGCCACTGCCTGCTGCGTGGCGAATAGTAAAACAGTACAAGTAAATAACGCAAGGATTGCAGATCGTATCATGATGAACGTGTTTAATTTTTTTCGAGAACAATTTGTTCTTTGTAATGTGCTTGTATGCGGGGCATTTGGGTATTCCACTCGGCAAAATGTGCTGGTTCCAGCAGCAGCACTTTTGTGGTAAGTTCTTGTGTGGCAATAATGCTGTTTTGCTGTTTGGTATACCGCACTTTCAGTTTGTAGAATTTCGTTTCCGCTTCAAAGTTTTCAGGATGATAACTTACCTTATACCCCTCCGGAATGCTAAGTATGTGGTGCGAAATAACATGGCCCTGATATTCAAACTGCTTGGGCACTTTACGCTTGGAAGTATCAATCAGTTGGTTTTCAAAAAGCTTTTCTAAATGGAGGTTAATGTAATACTCATTACCTACTTTTTTGCCATAGCCCGGCACTTCAAAATCGGCCACAATACTGGCTTCAAGTGTAGGTGCATCTTGCTTGCTTACCTTGTATTCGCCCAGCATGAACTTATTGCTGGCTTTGCCCATGCGGGTTTTTACATACTCTTTCAGGCGTTTTTCATCGCGGTACAGCTGGGCATTGTGTACGTCTTCGGCATAGTAGCCTTTGTACAATACTTTTTCTTTACCGGCAATACCATCGGGTGTAAAATGAATAAACGTACTGTCTTCAACGGTAGAGATAACAGGCTCGGCTACGGGCACCGTTAATATTTCATATTTGGTATCGCTAATGCCCACCAGCGCCTGTTTATTTTGTATAGCACTCGGTGGCAGGTAAATAGTACTGCTGGGCGATGTGCCGTCAATAAAATACCAACGACCATCTATACGGGCAACAGAAATCATGTGGTTGTCTACAATAGGTAGCGGCACATCATGATAGGTGTAGGGAATATCTCTGGTGCCTATCCACGTGTAATAAGCTTCTATGCCCGCCATACGCAGCATTTGCGTAATAATACTGCTCATGTCTTTACAATCGCCATAGCGTTTGCTGCATACTTCAGCAGCCTGCCGTGGCCGAAAGCCTTCAAGGCCGTTTTCAAAAGCTACATACCGAATGTGGTTTTGAACCCACTTATAAATGGCTTCTGCTTTTTGCAGAGAAGAGCTCAATGGTTTTACCAGCGAATCGGTAATGGCTTTGAGTGCAGGGTCTTCTGTTTGGTTGAGGGTTTTGGTAAACGATGCATTCCAGCGGTACAAATCATCAACCGATTGTACAAAGGTTTGCTGGCCGGCACTGTTGTTGTATTTAGTGATGTAAACAATTACATGCGGTTCGTAATAGCGGTCGTCGGGAGCATCGCCATAACTGTCTTCGTTTTTTACATGCTGCATGCTCCATGTGTAGTAGGTAGTGCCCCGCTTTTTTTCCGTGCTTAATTTCAGCAGGCCTTTGGGGTCATTTTTTACTATGTATT
This sequence comes from Chitinophagaceae bacterium, assembly GCA_020848815.1. Classification (GTDB taxonomy): domain Bacteria; phylum Bacteroidota; class Bacteroidia; order Chitinophagales; family Chitinophagaceae; genus Phnomibacter. The sequence goes on from JADLHL010000194.1 coordinate 8,797, forward strand.
TTATCTCGATGTTTTCCGGTACAATGGCAGTAAACGTTACGTTCCAGCCAGGAATGCCGGCACCATAACTAAAAGGCGTAATGAGATGTGCTTCTTTTAACAGCTGTGTGTATTCGATATGTGCAATAGCCCCTTGTGTAAGCGAGGGGTAGTCGAAGCTTGTTTCTTTCACATCATCATAAAAAATAGAGCGGCTGGTACTGTTTTGTGTTTTGGTTTGTCCAATCGGAATTTTCTTTTTTGACCCCGGCACTACCGTATAAGCATCCATAGCAGTAAGCTGGTTAAAGCCGCTATGGTACACTGCACTTCGTGCAAACAGACCGGCATTTTTTTCGCTCAGAATCATCAGGTCGTTTACCTGCTTGCGTTCGGCAGCGGGGGTGTCGTTTTGCAAAAACAGCCGTAGCTCGGTTTTGTAATTAAGAAATACAGCGGCTTCGTTGGGATAACGGGCCTGCACCTCTTGCAGGGATTGCGCCTGGCTCACACCGGCCATGCTGCACAGCGCTGTGGCCAGTATCCATTGTTTCAATTGCATCATACGTTTATTGTACTGATAAAAGCAGGCCATGAAAATACACCCGTGTTTCGGTTACTGAACCTGCTTCCGAGTAATATTTCCAGGTGCCGTGGGGGTCATCGTTTACAAATGTTTTTTCTGATTTCAACTTGCCCGATGGAAAGTACTCTTTGAGCGGACCTTCATTCCGGCCATGGTAAAAAGATTCTTCTTTCTGCAGTTTTCCATTGGCGAAGTAGGTTTTTCTTAC
>JADLHL010000195.1 GCA_020848815.1 Chitinophagaceae bacterium
CAATGCAGCGGCGCTGCAGCAAATGGGTGTGATGGTCTTAGACGATGCTGACACGCCACATTTTCATCAGGACATAGCCAACTGGTTGCAACAACCACAACCTGTGATTGCGCAGCAAGCCAATAACATAGCACAGACAGTGGAGCATGTATTGGCGCTGGCACTACAGCAGCAACCCATGATGGTTGCTTAGCAATATGAATGGCACGATAAGCGTTTACAGACTCTTACGTAAAGTTTGCAATGCGCAGTTTGCAGTAAAAAATCACAGCGTTAATAGCAGCACCTGCCAGGCTTTGTCTACCAAACCTTGCTGCAACAATTCTGCGGCATAGCGATGACATTCCTTTTCCATTTCCTCCGGATTGTTGGCATAATACTGCACAATGTTTTTGCAGGTATCATCAGTAAAAGCCGGATCGGCTTCGGGTAGTTGCTGCACATTGGCCAGCATGCCTAAATGGTTGCCGGCAAGTATGCTGCTGTTGCGAATGCTTTCGGGCAGTTGATCGATGCCAATGCCCAGCGCTGTGTTGGGCTTGGGTACCGCAAACACGGCATCGCCACTGGCACGGCAGTAATAATCGCCACCCATGCGGGCTACCAAATCTATTTTGTGCGGGTCTATTTGTTGTTGCTCATTCAGGACCGCATCGTTGATGTGCATCACCAGTATTTCGCAGATGATGAGGTTGCCGGCGCCACCTTCGCTGCCGGTTTCAATCACTTGCTTTACCCGGCATTCCATTTGCACCGGGCTTTCTGCTACCCGTGGTGGTTTCACTTTTTCGGAAGGCAGTTTGGTAAAACCTGCTTTCACAAATTCATCTACACCTTTGGGATATTCGCAACTACTGAGGCTCATTTGCTGCACCATGTTGTAGTTCACTACATTAATCACTACCTCGTTTGTTTCCAGCACATTTTCCAAGGTGTTTTTATTGGTGTTGTTGCGCAGTCTGCGGGTGGCACCAAAAATTAACGTAGCCGGATTGCTGCCAAACATATTGAAGAAACTATACGGGCTCAGGTTTACATTGCCGTCTTTGTCTACTGTGCTGGCAAAACAAATAGGGCGTGGCGAAACAGCACCCACCATGTATTGATGCAATTGCATAACTGGAACTTCACCGGGTATAATTTTCATAGCAGCGATTTAAAATAATAACATTGTTGCATAGCAAAAGAACGGCGCAAATATCAGCACAAACGCTGTACGCTGCTGTGACTGATGTCGCCATTGGCACCCACATTTTCCAACAACAGCAAGCCGGGCTTCATGCCAGGTTTTAACTGGCCGTATTGCTGCTGAATGCCCAGCGCAGCAGCACCATTGTACGTAGCCCATTGCAATAGTTGCGATAGTTGGAGCTGCGGAAAAGCAGCTTGAAGGGTTTGCATTTCGGCCAGTATGCTCAGGTTGTGGTTGCTGGCCAGGCTATCGGTGCCAAGGCAAATGCGGGCCTCTTTTTCTATAAACAACGGCACATTGGGCAGCGGGTTGCCAATGTATTGATTGGCCCTCGGGCAAAAGCACCAATACACGGCTTGTTGCCGTTGTTGCATGAGTGCAATATCATCGGCGGTACTGTGGCAGTTGTGCACCAGCAACAGGTTGCCCTGCTGCGGCAACCAATCGGCTACGTGTTGCAAACTGCTGTTGCCTTTCGGTGTAAAAAAATCGATGTTGACACCAATGGCTTCATACAACCGTAAGAGGTCGCCATTGCCTTTGGTGAGTAATGTTTCTTCCGCCACACTTTCCTGATTGTGCATGCTCACCACCGTTTGTGTTTGTTGTGCAATCAACTCGTACAACTTGCCCGATACAGAATAGGGGGCATGTGGCACCACACTCATTTGCGCAGCGGGCTGGTGTTGCTGCAGTGCCTGCATGACGGCGATGCCTTGCTCAAAACGCTGCAATGCTGCCGCTGGTACAAAGCCCGAAATTTCTACCAGGCTGTGCCAATAGATAGAACTGTGTTGTTTGATGGCGGCACTGTTGGCCGTATTGCAAATATCGCCCACGGCAACAATGCCATGCCCCAGCATTTGCTCGGCTGCATTTTGCATGGCGTATTGTATGAGCTCGGCATCGGCCTGCCGGTTAAACATCACTTGCAGTAAAAAATCGACCATGCCGGTATGCTCCGGTATGCGGCCCAACATATGGCTGAGTTCGAGGTGGCAATGCGCATTTATAAAACCGGGACAAAGCCAACCCTTGAAGTGTTGTACCTCGCTGCCGGCCTGCTCCAGCGGCACTATGCCAATAATGGTGCCTTGTGCGTTGGCAATAACGGCGTGTTGAGAGAGCATGGCTTCTCCAGTAAAAACGACATCGGCAGTAAAACGCTGGTATTGCATGCAGCAGGTTTTGGCAAATGATTGAGGCACAAAAAAACGACAGCCGAAGGTATCTCTGGCAGATAGTTCTGCAGATGGTTGTTGATGATTGGAACCTGTCAACCATTTAACTCATCAACTTCAACCCTACTTAAAATACAACAACGCTACACCAAACAGAATCACTGATACCACGAAGCCAAACAGAAAAACATAATACGCTGCATTGAGGTAGCGGTAGGTTTTATTGAGGGCATGGCCCATGTCGTGGTTCATGTCCATCATGTAGGTATACACCGCTTCGGGATTCGCAATCATTTTAAACATTTCGGCATGGTATTCTTCACGGGTCATGCGGGTGTAGTTGCCAAAATACAAGAGGTCGGTTTTGGGTTCGTTGTGCATATCCCAGTAGTGCTTGCGGCCACGCCGCGGTATGGTAGCCAGCAATGCCAGCACAATGGTGCTGAGGTTGCACACCGTCATCACTATAACAGGTATGCGCAAATACGGAAACTCATCAATGCGGGCCG
>JADLHL010000196.1 GCA_020848815.1 Chitinophagaceae bacterium
AAAAGGCCAAAGAATTATTGGCAGCAGGTGCCATTGGCGAACTCAACTATGCCGAAGGTTTTTGGGCAAGGATGAGTCCGGAAGGAGCATGGCAATATAAAATCCCCGCCGACGGCAATGCACAAACGGTAGCCTGGGATAAATACGAAATCAACAAGAAGCATGCATTTGATCCGCTGCGCTTTTTCCGCTGGCGCAATTACCTCGATTATGGTACCGGTATGAGTGGCGATTTGTTTGTACACCTCTTCAGCAGTCTGCACTTCATTACCAACAGCATGGGCCCTACTAAAATAGCCGCTATGGGTGGCTTGCGCTACTGGAAAGATGGCCGCGATGTACCCGATGTATTACTGGGCATGTTCGACTATCCGGCTACGCAAGCACATCCCGGTTTCGACCTTAGCCTGCGCTGCAATTTTGTAGATGGCACCAGCGGTACCACCTACCTGCGGCTCAATGGCAGCAAAGGGAGTATGGATGTGGAATGGGAAAAAGTAACGGTTCGGTTGAACGCCGATGCGGGCACCAACGATCCTTTCCTGAAAGCCAAAGCGGCCGAGCAAGGCATGGCGAAAGAAGAACGCAAAAAAATGCTGCCACCCCGCGAAACTGTTTACAAAGCAGAAGATGGCTACAAGGGTGCTCACTACGATCATTTCGGCAATTTCTTCAGGGCCATCCGCACCGGTGGTACTGTAGCCGAAGATCCTGTGTTTGGCTTCCGTGCCTGTGCACCGGCATTGCTTTGCAACGACAGCTATTTCGAAAAGAAATACGTACTGTGGGATCCGGAAAACATGAAAGTACTTTCTTAAAAAAAACAACACCACGAAGGCACAAGGAGCATTCAGCATTTGCTTGGTGTTCCTTGTGATTGCTTCGTGTCTTCGTGGTTCAAAAAATACAAGCTACATGAAAACATTTAGCACCATCATTGCCTTGGCTTTTTCATTTACTACCATGGCGCAAACGGCCGATAACACGCTCAGCAAAGCGGAAAAAAAAGCAGGCTGGAAACTGTTGTTCGATGGCAAAACCAGCAATGGCTGGCGGGGCTTTAATAAAACCGTTTTTCCTGCAGGATGGGTGATTGAAAATGGCACCCTCAAAGGCTTGGGCACAGCCCATGGTGATACGGGTGGCGATATCGTATACGGCGATGAAAAATTTGAAGACTTTGAGCTGAGCATCGATTGGAAAATAAGCCCCGGTGGCAACAGCGGTATTTTTTACCACACAGCCGAAGGCCCGCAGTACAAAGCACCATATGCCACGGCCCCCGAGTATCAATTGATTGACGACAACAACTGGCCCGGCCCCGGCAAGCTGGAAGACTGGCAAAAAACTGCCTGCGACTACGCCATGTATGTGGCTCCTGAAAACAAAAAACTCAAACCTGCCGGCGAATGGAATACAACGCGTATTGTATTTACGAAAGCCAAAGTAGAGTATTACCTCAACGGACAACTCACGGTGTCGTTTGTACCGTGGAGCGAAGACTGGACCCAACGTCGCAACAGCGGTAAGTGGGAATCTTTTCCTGACTATGGCAAATTCAAAACCGGCCTCATTGCCCTGCAAGATCATGGCAGCCCAACTTGGTTTAAAAACATTAAAATAAGGAAGCTGTAGAAGGCAGAATGCCGAAGGCTTAAAGCAAAAAAGCATTGCTCCAACTATTGCCGAAGGCAAACTGATCCGTGCCCTCTGTAGCTCTGTGCGAAAAAAAATCAACGAAAAAGCCCCCATGAAAAAGACAATACACTACCTCTTAGTCGCCATGCTGACCATTACGGTTTCGAATACTTCGGTTGCACAAAAAATAAAACTCTTCAATGGCAAAGACCTGACGGGTTGGAAAATTTACGGTACTGAAAAATGGTATGTAGAAAATGGCCTGCTAGTTTGCGAAAGCGGCCCCGACAAACAATACGGCTATCTGGCTACCGAACAGCACTACGACAATTTCGAACTGACACTTGAGTTTAAACAAGGCGCCGATGGCAACAGCGGTGTGTTTTTTCGCAGCACCATTGATGGTACAAAAATCACCGGTTGGCAGGTAGAAGTAGCACCACCCAAAAATAACACTGGTGGTATTTATGAAAGCTATGGCCGCGGCTGGCTCATCAAACCCGACCCCGCACTGGATCAATACCTGAAATATGGTGAGTGGAACAAAATGAAAATCCGCGTAGAAAATGGCACGGTGACCACCTGGCTCAACGGCCATCAAATGATTACCCTGACCGATGCCAAAATTGGTGCCGGCAAAGGCAGCATCGCTTTACAAATTCATGATGGTGGCGGCATTAAAGTGCAGTGGCGCAAGTTGGTGCTGAAGCAGCTGTAATAAATGAACGAATCTTTGTAAAATGCCTTGTTGATACAAGGCATTTTTTTTGACTGCATTGAAAAAGTATCGCCAAAGTTCAACGGGTATTTGCCTTGCTGCAGGCTTTGTTGTATATCTGCAATACAAGTCGGGAGTGGATAGTCCGAAGTCCGGAGTAAGGACATCAGCACTCACCAACCCGTAAACTCGTAAACTTTGAAACTTCCGACATGAGCCTCGCCAAAATATTGTGGGTAGACGATGAAATAGACAGCCTGAAAAGCCAGTTGTTGTTTTTGCAAAACAAGGGTTATGAAGTGGCCTGCCTCACCAACGGTTTTGATGCCATTGATTATGTAAAAGAACACCCGCTGGATGTGGTGCTGCTCGATGAAAGCATGCCCGGCATAAGTGGTTTGGAAACCTTAGCAAAAATCAAAGCAATCAAAAGCAATCTGCCCGTGGTCATGATTACCAAAAACGAAGCAGAGAATGTGATGGAAGATGCCATTGGCAGTCAAATCAGCGATTACCTCATTAAACCTGTGAACCCCAGCCAAGTGCTGTTGAGCCTCAAAAAAATTCTTGACAACAAACGCCTCGTCAGCGAAAAAACCACCACCAGCTACCAGCAGGAATTTCGCAACCTGTTTATGGAACTCAACAGCAACCCTGATGCACAGGAATGGCAAAAAATTTATGCTAAGCTGGTGTACTGGGAAATGGAAATGGACAAGAGTGACAGCCCCGAAATGCGGGAGGTTTTTCAAACCCAGAAAGACGAAGCCAACACCGAATTTTTTAAATACGTGAGTCGCCACTATGCCAGCTGGATAAAGCCCGGCAACAGCGAAGCACCAGTGATGAGCCACAGCTTAATAGCCCAAAAGGTATTACCCAACCTGAGCAAGGGAACGCCCACATTTTTTGTGCTCATCGATAACCTGCGCCTCGATCAGTGGCGGGCTATTCAACCCATTTTTGCAGAGAGTTTCCGCATCGTCACCGAAGACAGTTTTTACAGCATTTTGCCCACGGCTACGCAGTATGCCCGCAATGCTATTTTTGCTGGTGAGTTGCCCATCGATATCGCCAGGCGATACCCGCAGCTTTGGAAAAACGATGATGACGAAGGCAGTAAAAATTTACACGAAGAAGAATTTTTAAAAGCACAGTTGAAGCGGTTGGGCAAAGGCGATCTCAAAATCAGCTACACCAAAATTTTGACCAACGATGCGGGCCAGCAGTTGGTGAACAACATTCACAACATGCTGGGCAATGATCTGAATGTCATCGTGTACAATTTTGTAGACATGCTGAGCCATGCCCGTACCGAAATGGAAGTGCTGAAAGAACTGGCCAGCGACGAACGCAGCTACCGCAGCATTACCAAAAGCTGGTTTGAGCACAGCCCGCTGTACGAAGCCCTCAAAAAAATTGCTGATAAAAAAGTAAAACTGGTACTGGCCACCGACCACGGTAGCATACGGGTAAATACTCCCGCCAAAGTAGTGGGCGACCGCCAAACCACCACCAACATCCGCTACAAGCATGGCCGCAACCTCAACTACGAAAACCGCGATGTGCTGGCATTTCGCGACCCCAAGGAAGCCGGCCTGCCTAGCCCCAGCATCAACAGCAGCTACATTTTTGCCCGAGAAAATACTTACCTCTGCTACCCCAATAACTACAACCACTTTGTGAACTATTACAAGAATACTTTTCAGCACGGTGGTGTAAGCCTGGAAGAAATGATTGTACCCGTGGTAGTAATGGAAAGCAAGTAAAAACTCCACAGCCACCAGTGGCCGCGGAGTTCGATGTTGACTACAGTTTACCTGCTTGAATCTTTTTGGCTACATCCTGCACATCGTCGAGTACACGCAGCAGGTTTTCGCCCCACAGCTTTTTGATTTGCTTGCTGGTATAGCCTCTGCGTACCAGCTCAATGGTCACGTTGAGTGTTTCTGCAGCATCGTTCCAGCCTTCTACACCACCACCGCCATCAAAATCGGAACTGATGCCCACGTGGTTGATGCCTATTTTTTGCACCATGTAGTCAATGTGGTCTACAAAGTCTTTTACATCTACCGGTGGCGCTGCAGCTACTACTTCGCTGGCAATTTTGTCTTTGTATTTTTCGGTTAGGGCAGCAAATTTTTTATTGTATTCTTCCCTTGCTGCTGCGGGCAATTCCATCACTGCACGACGGTTCAATAACTCGAAGCCTTCCTGCTTGGCATAGGCCCCCATTATCTCATTGCTTTTGGCAGTGTAGGCGGCTGCTTTTTTCGCGTTTACATAGGCTCTGAAAGCGACGGTCTGCACCACGCCATTGTTTTGTTTCACCATCATCAGCACTTCATCATCCAGGTTGCGGGGCACATCGTTGAGGGCCCGGGCCGAAGAATGAGACGCAATCACCGGTGCCTTCGATAGTTGAATGGCTTGGATGTTGGAGGTTTTGGCCGGGTGCGACAGGTCAATCATAATACCCCACTTGTTCATTTCGGCAATCACTTCTTTGCCCAAGGGGCTCAGGCCGTTGTGCATCCATACGCTGTCGTTTTCTCCGGTGTTGCTATCGCAGAGCTGGCTGTGGCCGTTGTGCGACAGCGACATGTACCGGGCACCGCGGTCGGCAAACTCTTTTACCCGGGCAATATCGGTGCCAACTGGGTAGCCATTTTCCACACCAATCATCGCCACTTTTTTGCCCGATGCTACAATGCGCCGTACATCGGCACTTGTAAGGGCCAGTTCAATTTTGTCGGGTGCAATGTCGGTACACAGCCGGTGAATGGCTTTGAATTTTGCATCGGCATTGGCGTACGCTTTGGCATAGCCGTCGGGGGTTAGTTCACCCTGGCCGGTGTACACAATCAACCAGGTTACATCGAGGCCGCCCTCTTCCATTTTGGGCAGGTTTACCTGCGTACTCAGCCGCTGCGTGTAGTTGATTTCCGGTGTAAAGTTGGCCACATTGATATCGTTGTGGGTATCAATGGTGATGGCCTTTTCGTGAATGGCCTTAGCCTTCTTCAGGAGTTTTTCTTCGGCAGCAGACTGGCTGTGGGCCATTTGAAAACCGGCCAGCAATACAAGGAGGAACGACAATTTCATGGGCATGTTGATGGATGATGGACTTTTTAAAAAATGAA
>JADLHL010000197.1 GCA_020848815.1 Chitinophagaceae bacterium
AAAAGGCCAAAGAATTATTGGCAGCAGGTGCCATTGGCGAACTCAACTATGCCGAAGGTTTTTGGGCAAGGATGAGTCCGGAAGGAGCATGGCAATATAAAATCCCCGCCGACGGCAATGCACAAACAGTAGCCTGGGATAAATACGAAATCAACAAGAAGCATGCTTTCGATCCGCTGCGCTTTTTCCGCTGGCGCAATTACCTCGATTATGGTACCGGTATGAGTGGCGATTTGTTTGTACACCTCTTCAGCAGTCTGCACTTCATTACCAACAGCATGGGTCCTACTAAAATAGCCGCTATGGGTGGCCTGCGCTACTGGAAAGATGGCCGCGATGTACCCGATGTTTTGCTGGGTATGTTCGACTATCCGGCTACGCAAGCACATCCCGGTTTCGACCTTAGCCTGCGCTGCAATTTTGTAGATGGCACCAGCGGTACCACCTACCTGCGGCTCAACGGTAGCAAGGGTAGCATGGATGTGGAATGGGAAAAAGTAACGGTTCGGTTGAACGCCGATGCGGGCACCAACGATCCCTTCCTGAAAGCCAAAGCGGCCGAGCAAGGCATGGCCAAAGAAGAACGCAAAAAAATGTTGCCGCCCCGCGAAACCGTATACAAAGCTGAAGACGGCTACAAGGGTGCTCACTACGATCATTTCGGCAATTTCTTCCGGGCCATCCGTACCGGTGGTACTGTAGCCGAAGATCCCGTATTTGGCTTCCGTGCCTGTGCACCTGCACTGCTATGTAATGACAGCTATTTCGAAAAGAAATATGTACTGTGGGATCCGGAGAATATGAAAGTACTTTCTTAAAAAATGGAAGCACGAAGTCACAAGGAGCAGGCAGCATTTACTTGGTGTTGCTTGTGATTGCTTCGTGTCTTCGTGGTTCAAAAAATACAAGCTACATGAAAACATTTAGCACCATCATTGCCTTGGCTTTTTCATTTACTACCATGGCGCAAACAGCCGATAACACCCTGAGCAAAGCCGAAAAAAAAGCAGGCTGGAAACTGTTGTTCGATGGCAAAACCAGCAATGGCTGGCGAGGCTTTAATAAAACCGTTTTTCCAACAGGATGGGAGATTGAAAACGGCACCCTCAAAGGCTTAGGCACTGCCCATGGCGACACTGGCGGAGACATTGTATACGGCGATGAACAATTTGAAGACTTTGAGCTCAGCATCGATTGGAAAATAAGCCCCGGTGGCAACAGCGGTATTTTTTACCACACAGCCGAAGGTCCGCAGTACAAAGCACCATATGCTACGGCCCCCGAGTATCAACTGATTGATGACAACAACTGGCCCAGCCCCGGCAAGCTGGAAGACTGGCAAAAAACTGCCTGCGACTATGCCATGTATGTGGCTCCTGAAAACAAAAAACTCAAGCCTGCCGGTGAATGGAATACAACGCGTATTGTATTTACGAAAGCTAAAGTGGAGTATTACCTCAACGGACAACTCACAGTGTCGTTTGTGCCCTGGAGCGAAGACTGGACCCAACGCCGCAACAGCGGCAAATGGACCTCTTTTCCTGACTATGGCAAATTCAAAACTGGCCTCATTGCCCTGCAAGATCATGGCAGCCCTACCTGGTTTAAAAACATCAAAATAAGGAAGCTGTAAAAGGCCGAAGGCTGAAGGCAGAAAGCAACAAAACATCAATTGCCGAAGGCAATCGACTCTGTGTCCTCCTAACCTCTGTGCGAAAAAAAACGAAAACGCTCCCATGAAAAAGACAATCCACTACCTCCTGATGGCCATGCTGGCCATTACGGTTTCGAATACTTCAGTTGCACAAAAAATAAAACTCTTCAACGGCAAAGACCTGACGGGTTGGAAAATTTACGGCTCCGAAAAATGGTATGTAGAAAATGGCCTGCTCGTTTGCGAAAGCGGTCCCGACAAGCAATACGGCTATCTGGCTACCGAACAGCACTACGACAATTTCGAACTGACACTCGAGTTTAAACAAGGCGCCGATGGCAACAGTGGTGTGTTTTTTCGCAGCACCATTGATGGTACAAAAATCACCGGCTGGCAGGTAGAAGTAGCGCCACCTAAAAATAACACTGGTGGTATTTATGAAAGCTATGGCCGCGGCTGGCTCATCAAGCCCGACCCTGCACTGGATCAATACCTGAAATATGGTGAGTGGAACAAAATGAAAATCCGCGTAGAAAATGGCACGGTGACCACCTGGCTCAACGGCCATCAAATGATTACCCTGACCGATGCCAAAATTGGCACCGGCAAAGGCAGCATTGCTTTACAAATTCATGATGGTGGTGGCATTAAAGTGCAGTGGCGAAAGCTGGTGTTGAAGCAGCTGTAATAAATGAACGCATCTTTGAAAAATGCCTTGTATCAACAAGGCATTTTTTTTGACTGCATTGAAAAAGTATCGCCAAAGTTCAACGGGTATTTGCCTTGCTGCAGGCTTTGTTGTATATCTGCAATACAAGTCGGGAGTGGGTAGTCCGAAGTCCGGAGTAAGGACATCAGCACTCACCAACCCGTACACTCGTAAACTTTGAAACTTCCGACATGAGCCTCGCCAAAATATTGTGGGTAGACGATGAAATAGACAGCCTGAAAAGCCAGTTGTTGTTTTTGCAAAACAAGGGCTACGAAGTGGCCTGCCTCACCAATGGTTTTGATGCCATTGATTATGTAAAAGAACACCCGCTGGATGTGGTGTTGCTCGACGAAAGCATGCCCGGCATTAGTGGTTTGGAAACGCTGGCCAAAATCAAAGCGATAAAAAGCAATCTGCCCGTGGTAATGATTACCAAAAACGAAGCAGAAAATGTGATGGAAGATGCCATTGGCAGCCAAATCAGCGATTACCTCATTAAGCCGGTCAACCCCAGTCAGGTGCTATTGAGCCTGAAAAAAATACTCGACAACAAACGCCTCGTCAGCGAAAAAACCACCACGAGTTACCAGCAGGAATTTCGCAACCTGTTTATGGAACTCAACAGCAATCCTGATGCACAGGAATGGCAAAAAATTTATGCCAAGCTGGTGTACTGGGAAATGGAAATGGACAAGAGCGACAGCCCCGAAATGCGGGAAGTTTTTCAAACTCAGAAAGACGAAGCCAACACCGAATTTTTTAAATACGTGAGCCGCCACTATGCCAGCTGGATAAAGCCTGGCAACAGCGAAGCACCGGTGATGAGCCATAGCCTCATTGCTCAAAAGGTATTGCCCAACCTGAGCAAGGGAACACCCACATTTTTTGTGCTCATTGATAACCTGCGCCTCGATCAGTGGCGGGCTATTCAACCCATTTTTGCAGAGAGTTTTCGCATTGTCACCGAAGACAGTTTTTACAGCATTTTACCTACGGCTACGCAGTATGCCCGCAATGCCATTTTTGCTGGTGAGTTGCCCATCGATATCGCCAGGCGATACCCGCAGCTTTGGAAAAACGACGATGATGAAGGCAGTAAAAACCAACACGAAGAAGAATTTTTAAAAGCACAGCTGAAGCGGTTGGGCAAAGGCGATCTCAAAATCAGCTACACCAAAATTTTGACCAACGATGCAGGCCAGCAGTTGGTGAACAACATTCACAACATGCTGGGCAACGACCTGAATGTAATCGTGTACAATTTTGTAGACATGCTGAGCCATGCCCGTACCGAAATGGAAGTGCTGAAAGAACTGGCCAGCGACGAACGCAGCTACCGCAGCATTACCAAAAGCTGGTTTGAGCACAGCCCCCTGTACGAAGCCCTCAAAAAAATAGCCGATAAAAAAGTGAAACTGGTGCTGGCCACCGACCATGGCAGCATACGGGTAAATACCGCTGCCAAAGTGATAGGCGACCGCCAAACCACTACCAACATCCGCTACAAGCATGGCCGCAACCTCAACTACGAAAACCGCGATGTGCTGGCCTTTCGCGACCCCAAGGAAGCCGGCCTGCCCAGCCCCAGCATCAACAGCAGCTACATTTTTGCCCGAGAAAATACCTACCTCTGCTACCCCAATAACTACAACCACTTTGTGCACTATTACAAGAACACTTTTCAGCACGGTGGTGTGAGCCTGGAAGAAATGATTGTACCCGTGGTGGTAATGGAAAGCAAGTAATAACTCCACAGCCACCAGTGGCTGCGGAGTTATATTTGGACTACAGCTTACCTGCTTGAATCTTTTTGGCTACTTCCTGCACATCGTCGAGTACACGCAGCAGGTTTTCGCCCCACAGCTTTTTGATTTGCTTGCTGGTATAACCCCGGCGTACCAGTTCAATGGTCACGTTGAGTGTTTCTGCAGCATCGTTCCAGCCTTCTACACCACCGCCGCCATCAAAATCGGAACTGATGCCTACGTGGTTGATGCCTATTTTTTGCACCATGTAGTCAATGTGATCTACAAAGTCTTTTACATCTACCGGCGGCGCTGCAGCTACTACTTCGCTGGCAATTTTGTCTTTGTATTTTTCTGTGAGGGCAGTATACTTTTTATTGTACTCTTCCCTTGCTGCTGCGGGCAATTCCATCAATGCACGACGATTCAATAACTCGAAGCCTTCCTGCTTGGCATAGGCCCCCATTATCTCATTGCTTTTGGCAGTGTAGGCGGCTGCTTTTTTCGCATTTACATAGGCTCTGAAAGCGACGGTCTGCACCACGCCATTGTTTTGTTTCACCATCGTCAGCACTTCATCATCCAGGTTGCGGGGCACATCGTTGAGGGCCCGTGCCGAAGAATGAGAAGCAATCACCGGCGCCTTTGATAGTTGAATGGCTTGTATGTTGGAGGTTTTCGCCGGGTGCGACAAATCAATCATGATGCCCCACTTGTTCATTTCGGCAATCACTTCTTTGCCCAACACACTCAGGCCGTTGTGCATCCATACGCTGTCGTTTTCTCCGGTGTTGCTATCGCATAGCTGGCTGTGTCCGTTGTGCGACAGCGACATGTACCGGGCACCACGATCGGCAAACTCTTTTACCCGGGCAATATCGGTGCCAACGGGGTAGCCATTTTCCACACCAATCATCGCTACTTTTTTGCCCGATGCTACAATGCGCCGTACATCGGCACTGGTGAGTGCCAGCTCAATTTTATCAGGCGCTATGTCGGTACACAGCCGGTGAATGGCTTTGAATTTTGCATCGGCATTGGCGTATGCTTTGGCATAGCCATCGGGCGTCAGTTCGCCCTGGCCGGTGTACACAATCAACCAGGTTACATCGAGGCCGCCTTCTTCCATTTTGGGCAGGTTTACCTGCGTACTCAGCCGCTGCGTGTAGTTGATCTCCGGGGTAAAGTTGGTCACATTGATATCGTTGTGGGTATCAATGGTGATGGCCTTTTCATGAATGGCCTTGGCCTTCTTCAGGAGTTTTTCTTCGGCAGCAGACTGGCTGTGGGCCATTTGAAAACCGGCCAGCAATACAAGGAGGAACGACAATTTCATGGGCATGTTGATGGATGATGGACTTTTTAAAAAATGAA
>JADLHL010000198.1 GCA_020848815.1 Chitinophagaceae bacterium
ATGCCACCAGCCGTGTGCCCCTCGAACAATGGGGGCCATACGTAAGCGACCGACAGTGGGGTACCGTAAGGGAAGACTATAGTGCCCATGGTGATGCGTGGAATTATCTGCCCTTCAGCCAATCGCACTATCGTGCCTACAAGTGGGGTGAAGATGGAATTGCAGGTATCTGCGATTATTTTCAAAACCTCTGCTTTGGTGTGGCCATGTGGAATGGCAAAGATGAGGTGTTGAAAGAACGATTGTTTGGCTTGGGCAATAGCGAGGGCAACCATGGCGAAGACGTAAAAGAGCTCTATTATTACCTCGACAATACACCTACGCATGTGTATATGCAAATGCTGTACAAGTACCCGCAGCAGGCATTTCCGTACAAGCAGTTGGTGGAAGAAAACAAACGCCGCGGCAAGCTGGAAACAGAATATGAATTGCTCGACACAGGTGTGTTTGATAATGATGAATATTTTGATGTACACATTACGTATGCCAAATACAGCAAAACTGATATTGGCATAAAAATAGAAGTGACCAACCGGGCTGCAAAAGCAGCACCGATAACATTGTTACCCACGCTGTGGTTTTATAATCGTGATTCGAACAAACGGCTGGAACAGCAGCCACTCATTGAATGGATGAATGATGGTGTGGTGAAAGCCACGCATCAACGGCAAGGCACCTATTATCTGTATTTTCAAAAAACTGACGAGTGTTTATTTACCGACAACGTCACCAATATGCAAAAGGTGAATGGAACGCCCAATGATTCCATTTTTACCAAAGATGCTTTTCATGATGCGGTGATAAAAGGCAGCAACAAAGAAGCATTGCGCAACAGAAAAAAGGGAACCAAGTGTGCACCGGTGTATCAGGCAACTATTGCGGCGGGTGCTACCAAAGTGTATCACCTGCGGTTGAGCAATCAATTGCAAAACGATCCGTTTGAAGGCAATGCAGAACGCATTTTTCAAAAGCGCCAGCGGGAAGCCGATGAATTTTACAACAGTATTTTTCCAGCCAATGCCAGTGCCGATTGGAAAAATATTCAGCGGCAAGCACTTGCTGGTTTGCTGTGGAGCAAGCAGTTTTATCATTTCGATATTGAACGTTGGCTCAATACCAACGATGGCATTAGCCCAACGCATGCCAGCAGAAAAACCGGTCGCAATAACGACTGGAAACACCTGAAAAACCAGGACATTATTTTAATGCCTGATAAGTGGGAGTATCCTTGGTATGCTGCATGGGATCTGGCTTTTCACTGTATCAGCATGGCCATAGTCGATCCGGTGTTTGCCAAGCATCAACTGCAATTACTAATGCGGGAATGGTACATGAAACCTGATGGACAATTGCCTGCATACGAATGGAATTTCAGCGATGTGAATCCACCGGTGCATGCCTTTGCAGCGCTGCAGGTGTACAATATTGAAAAGCAAAAAACGGGGAAGGGTGATATTGATTTTCTCAAGAAAATCTTTCACAAACTCATCATCAATTTTACCTGGTGGATCAACCGGAAGGACACCAACGGCAACAATATTTTTGAAGGCGGCTTTTTAGGTTTGGATAATATTGGAGTTTTCAACAGAAGCATTCAGCTTAGCCATGATGCCCGTTTAGACCAGGCCGATGGAACGAGTTGGATGGGTATGTATGCCTTAAACATGATGGACATTGCGTTGGAAATAGCCAAAGCCGACAGCAGTTTTGAAGACAGTGCCACCAAGTTTTTCGAGCATTTTGTATTGATTGCCGAAGCGCTGAATGAGCTGGGTTTATGGTGCCCCGAAGACAAGTTTTTTTATGATGTGCTTACCCGACCCGGTGCAGATCCGTTGTTGATGCGCATACAATCGGTGGTAGGTTTGTCTTCTTTGTTTGCAGTTTCCATCATCGATAAAAAGACGATGCAATTGCTGCCGGATTTTACACGCCGTACCAATTGGTTTGAGAAATACCGCAAACGCAATGGCAAGTATTGGCCCAATGAAGAGAAGGCAGAAGATGAAAAAATTCTGGTATCACTCATTGCCAAAGAACGCTTGCTGGCATTGATTGAACGCATGATCAATGAAGCAGAATTTTTATCGGAAGGCGGCATCCGTGCCTTGTCGAAATACCACAAAAAACATCCGTACTCCGTCAATATTGATGGAAACAATTATAGCATTCAATACGACCCCGGCGACAGCACATCCGACTTTTTTGGTGGCAACAGCAACTGGCGTGGCCCTGTGTGGTTGCCTATCAATTTTTTGCTGATACAATCCGTAAAAAAGTATGGCGAGTTTTATGGCGATAGTTTGCAAATGGAATATCCCAAAGGTTCTGGAGTGCAAATGAACTTGAAACAAATTGCTGCTGAATTATCGAAGCGGGTGATTAGTTTGTTTGAGCTCGACGAGAAAAAGCATCGCAAACTGCATGCAGAATACAACTGGTTTTACAGCAAGCCCGAAAACCAACAGCTCATTTTATTCTATGAATATTTTCATGGCGATACCGGCCGTGGATTGGGTGCCAACCATCAAACCGGCTGGACGGCGTTGGTGGCGGAACTGATGAGTGAGTTGGTGGCTTAACAAAACAATTTTTTAATGAACATAGGTTGAGCTAATGCTGAGAAAGCTGCAATGGAATCGCCTTGATTTCATTCCATCGGCCTCGAAAAGTGCTCAGCGAAAACACTTCTGCTGCAGGTACTTTCGCAAGGGTTGTAGCTGTGTCGCCAGTTACCATTACTATGTAAAAACTTCTTGGCGTAAACAGGTAATCATTGTTTCGGGGTATCATACAATATCTTTCTGATTGGTTGAGTACCACAGCGAGGTATCCTTTTTTCATGAAGTCTGCTTTTTTCGCATATTCTTTTGCCTGGCGGGTCCAGGTGGCGTTTTGGTAACGGTTTTGAATGAGCACGTCGGCTGGAGTTTGAAAACGTAGTTGTATTGGTGAAGTTTCAAAACGGCAGGAGTCGGATACTACCGAAAGCTCCCTTAGTTCCAAATGGCTATTGGCGGGCAAACGGCTTTCTTTCAATTGTATTATAACGGTATAAGAGCCTACAAACGGGTGGGTTTGTGCCTGGCTTGTGGTTGTGGCCAACAGCAGCAAACAACTAAGCAGCAGTCCGACAATGCTGTTGTAAACACCCAAGTTTGCGCCATTCAATTGGCATGGTTTCAATGGGCTATTGCTTTGAATATTCAATCTCATTGTAAGAGAAATTTTGGAAATGAATACAAGAAAACTACTTCATTAATGTATAACATTGCCAGTTACCATTGAATACCGTTAGCAGGGTATCTTGTTGTGAGAGAAAATAATTGCATCGCATGTTTTTGTGAAAACATGCGATGCATACTAAAAGGGATGCTGCAAAAAAAAGCTTACTTGATTTTGAAACGGAAACCTGCGTAAATCATGCGGCCTGTGATTGGGCCCCAAATCAGCGAAGCATCGAAGTAGCTGCCAAATGGATTCATGGGATCTACTATGGCATTCTGCTGAAAATAGTTGCCCAGATTTTCGCCACCAAGGTAAATTTCCAATGGCTTTTTACCCGACAGTGTTTTGCTGATTTGCGCATTCATCAGCACATAATCTGGCGATTGAGTGGGTTGCACCAATGTGCTTGGGTTACTGGCGGTAGAAGGAATGCGTTTGCTGCTGTTGTAGTTGATAGTGAAGTCAAATTTCCAGCCATTCTTTTCATACGCCAGATTGGCAAAAGCTCGATGACGGCTGAGCAATGGCTTTTCCAGTAGCTTGCCATCATAGGTACTTTTTACATCAAACAAACGGTACGCCAATCTTACATCAAACTTGTACAAGGGCGAAAAATTCAATTCTGTTTGAAAGCTGTTGGAGTATGATTTGCCATCCAGATTGTAGAAGCTTGTTTTGCGTGGGTCTTCCATGTCAACTACTACCTGTTGGGTAAAATCATTGCGGAAGAAATCAACACCCAGCGATGCATCGCGGCTAAAGAGTTTAAACTTCTGATCAATGCTGATGCCTTTGTTCCAGGCCACTTCAGGGTTTAGGCCGTAAGCTTTTCCGTTTTGTGTACCCAGTATTTCAAACTGGCGGGCACTTACCAATACAGCTGTGTTTTCTGCAATAATGTTGGCGGTGCGCTGACCACGGCCCACACTCAGGCGTACTGTGGTATTGCTAAGGGGCTGATAACGCAGATGCACACGGGGCGTAGCAAACCAGCCAAACAAACTATTGTGGTCTGCACGAATGCCCGCTACCACACTAAACTTGGTGAGGTATTCATACGTGTATTCGAAGAAGGCGCCGGGCACCGCTTCTGTTCGCTGAAAGTGCTGCGCATTCAGGGTTTCATGATACTTGTCGTGCACATAACTCAAACCCGTTCTGAACTTGTGGTTGGTGTTGTTGATGATGGATTGATAAATTAGGTTGGCATAAAAGTTTTGTTGCTTGGCATTATAAGTAGTGGTGCCAAAATAGCTATCCTGTTTGTGATCGAACCCCGACAGTTGCAAGCCAATGCTTTGGTATTTTTTCTCCGGAAATACATAGCCGATTTTAGCAAAGCCTTCATAGCGGTCGGTGTTAAAACCCAAGCCATACATGTGAGTAGAACCACGGTGCGGATTGGCTTTGAAATTCATGTCGCCACCTACTTTTCTATCGGTGAGTACTTTGGCGCCAAACTGTGTCATCCAGCCATTGGTGCCTTCATATTTCCAGCGGTTGAGTGCGGTAAACAAATTGCCCGTAGGTAAGTCACGATACATGTCTTTGTTGAAGTCCATGTTGTTGTATAAGAAGGCATCATGCAACAGCAATTCGGTGCTCCATTGCTTACCTACTTTTTGTGCCAGGTTCAGATTGATGTCTGTTTTGCCCATGCTGTTGACGTACACATTGGCATACAATTTCTCAGCCGTTTCAGGCTTTTTCATTTCCACGTTTATTTGCCCGGCTATGCTTTCAAAACCATTGGCCACACTGCCTGCACCCTTGGTGAGTTGAATGCTTTCTACCCAGGTACCGGGTATGTAGTTGAGGCCCATTGGCGTAGCCAAACCCCTTGGCCCGGGCAGGTTTTCAACTGTTAGCTGTGTGTAGTTGCCACTCAGGCCCAGCAGTTGAATTTGCTTGCTGCCCGTTACGGCATCGGTAAAAGAAACATCCACCGATGGGTTGGTTTCAAAGCTTTCGCTGAGGTTGCAACAAGCGGCTTTGTACAATTCTTTTTCAGTCATTACCTGTGTACGAAAAGCATTGGTTGTGCTGATGTACATCGAACGCTGCCGGGCCGTTACTTTCACCTCTTGCAGCGTACCGTTTTTGGCCATTACCACCATCACCGCTTCTTGCGGATTGATGGTAATGGTGTCTGATTTAAAGCCGGTGTAACTGATAACGATTTGATCGGCACCAATATGCTGATGCAGTGAAAAAACTCCCTGCTCATTTGTAACTGTACCTTGTGTGGTACCCAGCCAAAGCACAGATGCTCCTTGCAAAGGTTTGAAAGCGCCTTTGTCATTTTCTTCGAGCACCACACCCTGAATGAGCGGGCCATTACCCGTTCCATTCATCAGTGCTTCGCCGCTGCCATCGCGGTAGTGGCAGCAAGCTGGCAAATCTTCATACACGGCATTGTTGGCTTTCTTTTCGCCAATGTCGTGGCCCACGGCAATAATGCGGTTTTCAATTTTATCCAGCGTGGTGCTCTTGCTGTTGAAAGTGAGTTTCAGCAGTTTGGTTTCGGCACTCCACTCAGCAAAGTGGACCCCCTTGCCTTTGGCAGCTTTTTCAATACGGTCTTTGCACATCACGCAAACGCCTTGTACGGTAATGCTCACCGTTGTGTCTGCAGTTTGTGCCAGACTTTTGCCAGCAAACAACAGCACTAATACAACAGAAAAAATATAACGGAAATGAGTTTGCGTTTTCATAATACATGGTTCAATGATGAATAACAGAAATACCCGCTGCTCCAATGGGAGAGCGGTTGGCATCATGAACGGGTATTAATTTCTGAAAACACAGTTGGCCAGATACAGCGGCACTGTGTGTAAGGGTGGCGAACCCCGAATAGCAGCGTTGGTTGGGTTGTTGCTATTGTACACAGGAAGGGTAACAGTAGCAAAATTGTGCTGCAACAATGCCACGGGTACTTCGGGCACGGCTACGGTATGCGCCGAGCCTTGATTGTCGTCGGTGTCAATGTTGATTTGATCGTCGATACAACAGCCGGGCATGGTTTTTTTCATGCCATGCTTGCAGCCCTTTTCGGTTTGCTTTTCGTAACCGATGGACATACCCGCTACTTTGCCACAGCAATAATGCAGGTGTACCGACATGCCGGAAACTGACAGTCCGTACAAACTCAAGAGCAATATGGTGAGTAGCTTTTTCAACAGGGCAAAAGTAGGCAGGCTTTTAGCAAACCACCAAGGAATGCTTGCTCAATAGCAGTTTTCATTCCTTTTTTAGGAAGAAGTTGGGTGAAAATACTATTGCTTGACGGGTTTAGCTATTGTAGTAACTAAGAAAAAGCGATTATATCCCATTTCGCATGCTTCAATAATCAACGCAGTTCTAATGCTGGTCTTGTTACTTTCTTTTTCTTGAAAAAAAGAAAGTAACCAAAGAAAATTCAAGGCAAACCCGAAGCCTCCGGCCGTTTTGCCTTGCCAACGCCTCCCCCTGTGTGATTTACTTTTTCACCTTCATTGCCTCGGTTACTGATTGACCTTTTGATTTCCTGTTTTGTAGCACAAAACGTTGTTGATTACGCAAGCTTATCCAGCGATTGTACAATATCGCCCAAAATATCATCGATATGCTCCAGGCCAACACTGATGCGGATGAGCCCTTTGCTGATGCCCACTGACAGGCGTTCTTCTTCGGTGAGTTTGCTGTGCGTGGTGCTGGCCGGATGGCTGGCAATGCTGCGGGTATCGCCGAGGTTGCTGGTGAGGGTAAGCATTTGCAAATGGTTCATGAATTGAATACCGGCCTCCAGTCCGCCTTTCAATTCAAACACCACAATACCACCGCCGCGGCACATTTGTTTTTTGGCAATGGCATAATGCGGATGGCTGGGTAGGGTTGGATATTTTACCCAATTGATGGCAGGATGTTGTTCCAGCTTAGCGGCGAGAATTTCGGCATTTTCGCAATGGCGCTGCATGCGAACATCCAGCGTTTCCAAACTTTTGCTGAGTATCCATGCATTAAATGGCGACATGCTGGGGCCGGTTTGGCGGCAAAACAAATACACTTCCCGCACCAGTTCTTTTTTGCCCACTACAATGCCGCCGAGCACACGGCCTTGTCCGTCCATCCATTTGGTAGCAGAGTGTATTACCAAATCGGCACCATACCGAATAGGTGTTTGTAGCAACGGTGTAGCAAAACAGTTGTCTACCACGAGCATGATGTTATGCTGTTTGCACAAAGCGCCAATCCATTCCAGATCGTACACATCGAGACCCGGGTTGGTGGGCGTTTCGAGGTACATCATTTTAGTGTTCGGCTTAATGGCGGCCGCTACGGCTTCTTTGCTGCTGAAATCGGCGTAGCTGTATTGGATGCCCCAGCGCCCCATGTATTTGGTAAGGATGGTATGCGTACTGCCAAACACAGCCGGGCTGCTCACAATGTGATCGCCACTGCTCAAAAAAGTCATGAACGTACCAAAGATGGCGGCCATACCGGTAGCGGTGGCAAAGCCGTCTTCTGCCCCTTCAAGGGCACACACTTTATCAATAAACTCACGTACTGTGGGGTTGATAAAACGGCTGTAAATATTGTGGTCGTTTTTTTCTTCAAAAGCACCCTGCATGTCTTCTGCCGTATCAAACTGAAAGCTACTGGTGAGGAACAGCGGGGTGCTGTGTTCCATTTCATCTGTCAGCGGATTTTGAATGCGGATGGCTTTTGTTTGCGGATGCATGATGCTTGCTTTTTGTTGATTGCGGATGCGAAGGTAAGTGGCTTGGTTGGTAGGTTGGTAGGTTGGAAAGTTCACATGTTTACGAGTTCACAAGTTTACAAGTTCACGTCCCGTTAGCTATCGGGATCACAAGTTTGTGCTTGCCCTCATTTCCTTATTCCTTATTTCTTATTCCTTATTTGCCTCAGGTTAAGCCTTTCCCGTCCAGCGGTATACCCGCAGGCCAATCATTTCTTTCAGCAGGTATTGCCATTGGCTGAGTAAAGAAAGGTCGGGAACGAGCACTGTTTCCCAATTGGGTTGGTAGCGTACCAATATGTAATCGGCCACATGTGCTTTTACCGGAATGCCGGCTTTTGCAAAGCAGCCCAAGGCCCGTGGCATGTGCATGGCAGAGGTAATGAGTATGCTGGTATCACGCACCTGTTTGCTGGCTAAAAAAGGTTTTGCTGCTTCGGCACTTTCGTAGGTGTTGCGGCTTTTGTCTTCTACTAAAATGGCCGAATCGGGTACATGCAGGGCCCGTAATTCCTGGCGTAAAAAAGGGGCTTCGCCGGGGCGGTTTTGTTGCAAGCTACCATCGCCGCCACTCAGCAAAATGTATTGCACTTTGCCAGTGTGGTACAACCTGGCTGCCTGAATAAACCGGCTGGCTGTGCTGCCAAAATACCGCTGCAGGCTGTCATCGGCATAGCTCATGCCACCCAGCAAAATGCCCATGCGATAGCTGCGTTGGTGCATTTGCGGCTCCACTTTGGGTTGCCAGTGCCAGGCCACGGTTTGGTACAACCATTGATTGCTGGCCAGCAACGTACTGATGAGTGCCGCCCAACCCAATCGTTTTTTCCAAACGGTTTTGCGCAGCAGCCACATGCCTGCCAACAACAGCAGCACCCAATGATAAGGCACCAACAGGAAGTACAGGATTTTTGAGAAGGTGAAAAACATGCGGCGAAAATAACGTGTAAGTAATGCATCTATTAAAATTCCCAATACGGGAACTTTTGCTACATTTGTCAAAACGGAAAGCTTGCGGGTAATAGCGAAGAAAATATTACGAGACTTTTGGGAAAAGCATCCAGACTGCCAGCAACAGTTACAGGCTTGGTATCAGGAAGCAAGCAAAGCCACATGGAAGACACCGGCATTTATCAAAAGAGAGTATCCGTCGGCAAGCATTTTGGAAGGTAACAGGGTTGTTTTTAATATCAAAGGCAACCATTACCGCTTGATTGTAAAAATCAATTATGATTATCAAATGGTATGGATTCGCTTTATTGGAACCCATGCCGAATACGACAATATTGACGCTTCTAAAATCTAAGCCATGACAGTAAAACCTATCAAAACAAAAAAAGAATATCAGCAAGCTATGGAACGGCTGGAGGTGCTGTTTGATGCTAAAAAAGGAACTGCCGAAGGTGATGAGTTAGAAGTGCTGAGTATCCTGATTGAAAAATATGAGGATGTACATGTTGATATCGGATTTCCTGACCCTATTGAAGCCATTAAATTTCGTATGGAGCAATTGGGCTATAATCAGGCTGACCTTGCCAATGTGGTAGGACTCAAAAGCAGGGCCAGCGAAATCCTGAACAAAAAGCGGAAGCTATCGCTGGAAATGATTCGGCAACTGCATGAAAAATTACACATCCCCACGGATGTGTTGATACAGCCGTATTGATGAGTGAAGTTCTTCAATATTTATTCTGCTCTTCGAGATTTGCAAAGTCGATGTTTCTGCGGCCGATTGGCAATCGACGTTTTGGTACAAGTATCTTAATTTCATTGTTGCGGGTGATAACACTTGCAACAATTGTTTTTTTAACTAAGTAGTTTCTACGGGTGTGCCACAATATGGACAAACCTTAAAGAGCTTCTCCAACTGGCTATTGCAATGGCTACATAGTATTACAGCATCCACCAGAGGCGCTATAGACGCCGATGTTTTTACAGTAAAATCAGTGGGGATCTCTTTTATAAAACTTGATTCATTGCCTTTAATTGTGAGCAAATGTAATTTGTCTTTAGCCCTCGTAATGGCTACATAAAACAGCCGACGTTCCTCTTCCATCAGCAAGTCGAAATTGGCTTCTTTAATGGTTTGGAAAATGCGATCTTCTAACCAGATATCTGGAAAGCCACCACCGCCCTCAGTTAATCCAATGATGAACACAATCTTTGCTTCAAGTCCTTTTGCAGCATGAATGGTTTTGCCCGGTATGCGCCAGCCTAACTGCCGGAACCGATAGTAAAAGGGGTGATACATTTTACTGCGGCGATACAAAAACAATAAATCGTCGGGCTGACCACCAGCATCGAAAAACCGCTGAATTTCACGTACCGCAAATTCAACCTGCTCTTCTTCTGTTTGCCCCGCATACACCACTATTTTATGGTCGCTGCGCTTGGCGGCTTTTACTTCTTTATCTATCCTGAACTTGTTGTGCTTAATCACTTCATTGCTGGCACCCACTATGTTTTCGGTGCTGCGATAGTTCATGTTCAGTTTGATAACCCGGGAACCCGGAAAATGCTTTTCGAACTCTACAATGTAGCTCACATTAGAACCACGAAACCCGTAGATACTCTGCCAATCGTCGCCTACGCAAAACAGTTGTGTTTCGGGCTTCAGTAGTAGCTCCAGCATTTTTACCTGCAGGTTGTTTACATCCTGAAATTCGTCTACCAAAATATACTTGTAACTGTTCCTGAACTTTTCTGCTATGTCAGCATGATTTTGCAACAATGAAATACAACGGCCAATCAGGTCATTGAAATCGAGATACGATTTGTCGACACAAAAATGTTTGTATGCTTTTATGAGTGGTAATGCAAGGGCATAAAATTCACGTACCCGTTCGTGCTGGTCTTGCGCTGCCTTTTCTTCAACCGAAGGGATATCCGTATCTTCTACTTTTACCATATCCGTTATCCGCATCACCGTACGCACAAAATCTTTTACATGATCGTGATGGCCGTTGAAGGCTTCGATAAAACTGATGCGTAAACCAGATTGATAATTGGCTGGAAGCCTGCCCATCACAATTGTTTCCAGCACATGATTAAATAGTGCCGAATCGGTGGTCATGGCCTCGTAAGTTTTTACCAGCAGTAAGTTTCCTTGTCTGAATTGTTCTTCCTTACGCCTTGTGTCAAAACTTTTATCACTTACATGCTCCAAGTAAAGGTTGGCATCCGCTACATAAAAATCAGGATGGAAATTAAAATCACGAACATTCAACAGCGGCTCATATTCATACTGAATAGAGTGGCGGTAAAACCAGTCAGCAATATACTGTTCACTCTTACTACGAACTCTGGTACCGTCTAAGCAGGTGTACCATTTGTTGTCGTACTGGAGCGTTGGTTTATCACTTTTGCGCAAATGAATTTTATCCACCATGTAATCGAGCAGGTAACGCTTGAGCCGCAGCAGATAATCCGTGTCTTTACACAAATCAATGAGCAAAGTATGGAAAGCTTCAAACGCTGTGATAGGGGCCACGTGGCGTGCCAGCTGATCATCTTCCTCTGCGGGTTTCTCATCGCCTATGATGCGAAACTTGTTGTCAAATTCTTTCACCCCATAATTGCGCAGCACACTGTAGCAAAAACTGTGAAAAGTGCGAACAGTTAGCCCATCAATCCATTTGAACTGCTTGCTGTACTGATAGCGGGCCCGGTCTTTTTCTTCGGGCTTCTTGTACTTATCGTTGATGATCGCTTTGAAGGCACCCGTATTATCAGCTGATTCTATCAGGCGGTCTAGCATTTCATTGGCCGCATTTTTGGTAAAGGTGATGGCCAGTATTTCTGACGGAGACACTTCCTTTTCCTCAATGAGGTAAATGATTTTTTGCAGCAGGGTTTTAGTTTTACCTGAACCAGCACCGGCCAGTACCAATAATCGACGATCATCGCTGATAACAGCTTCGTGTTGCAGGGGATTGAGATTGGACTTGTTCAACTGTTAAGTTTTCAAATAATTAAAATATTAATCGGAGTCTAACTGCATTTTACTTTCTGCCGAAATCAGCAGGATTTTCGCCCCAAGCTGCAGTTTCCCATTTCAAAATTTCATTACTGTATTCATTTGACTCCAACCATTTAATTGCACGGCCAAGGAGTTCAAATATCTTCTGGTTTCGTTCAGTTGGCTCGAGTTGTGTTGCAGTAGCTTTCTTTTTAACCCATGAAATAGCATTCCGACTGTCGGAATAAATCGGCATTGCAAGTCCCTTTTGCTTACAAAAAGCCAATGCATGAACAATAGCGAGAAATTCGGCAATATTGTTTGTTCCATCATGCAGTGGACCAACATGAAATAACTGAATACCTGACAGTACATCTACCCCTCTATACTCTATATCACCAGTTGCGGTATTCCACGCACCATCCACTGCAATACTTTGTTTAATTGGCTCTCCAATTATTGCAATCGTATCAACCGATAGTGTACTTTCAAAATACTCTATTCCCCAATAAGCAGTGGGTCCTTCTGCCAATGCTTTTTCAGCTAATTCACGTGTCTTGAAGCCTTTATATTTAGCCCCACTAAACCCTTTAATCTGTTGTTCACATGCCTCCCACGAGCCATAAATACCCGGCTCCTTACCTTTCCAGACTACATAAAATTTTATCTTTCCCATTTAAAAATCTTATTCCGAAACAAAAAAGTATTAGTAATCGTCAATACTTTACAAATTATAATACCCACTAAAATATCGTGTGTCGCAAAATAGTTTGAATTGTTAGAATAAACCTGAATTTTCGATTATTTCCCCACCGACCAATACACATTATTTAAATTCATTGAGAATGCTCTAGAATTCTTTCTCGTTACATTATATGCTAAAATCCTAATTGTAGAAAGCTAATTAGCAAGTACTAAGAATTTTCACAAAGCCGCCTCAGAATAATGGGATGGGAGTGATAACACCCGCAACGGCAACCTTAACCGCAGCAAAATACTCGCATACAAAAACTGCTCTTGTATTACCAAGAGCAGTTTTCATTAAGCACCATCT
Source organism: Chitinophagaceae bacterium (assembly GCA_020848815.1). Classification (GTDB taxonomy): domain Bacteria; phylum Bacteroidota; class Bacteroidia; order Chitinophagales; family Chitinophagaceae; genus Phnomibacter. The sequence goes on from JADLHL010000198.1 coordinate 12,979, forward strand.
TTACTATCTATGATACTTGTAGCAGGCCGTAGCACTGCTGTACAATTTCCAGTTCTTCGTTGGTGGGTACAATCAGCACCTGCACCGGCGATTCGGGTATGCTGATGCAGCGAATACCACTGCCTTCGGCACGGTTGGCTGCCGCATCAAAATGAATGCCCAAAAATTCGAGGTTGGTACAAATACGCTGACGGGTATCGGCGTCGTTTTCGCCCACACCTGCGGTAAACACAATGGCATCAATACCATTGAGTACAGCGGCATAAGCACCAATGTATTTTTTGATGCGATAGGCATACAATTCACTCGCCAGTTCGGCTTGTGCATTGCCAGCCTGCACAGCTGCCCGCACCTCCCGCATATCGCTAAAACCGGCAAGACCCTGCATGCCGCTTTGCTTGTTCAGCAGGTTGTTCACCGCCTGCGGTTCATAGCCCAGCTGATCTATCAGATGAAAAATAACGGAAGCGTCAATATCGCCGGCACGGGTGCCCATCACCAATCCGCTTACGGGGCCAAAGCCCATGCTGGTATCTACCGATTTGCCGGCATCTATTGCCGCCATGCTGCAGCCATTGCCTAAATGAATGGTAATGATTTTAGCTTTTGGATTTTGCAAATAATCCATGGCCTGCTTGCTTACATAGCGGTGCGAAGTGCCATGAAAACCATAGGCCCGAATGCCATGCTGTTGATACATTGCTTCCGGTATGGCATAACGGTAGGCCTTGGGGGGCATGCTTTGGTGAAATGCCGTATCAAACACCGCTACCTGTTTGGCTTTGGTAAATATTTTTTCGGCTACTTCTATACCCAGATAGTTGGCCGGATTGTGCAAAGGTGCCAGCGGAAACAGCTCTTTGATTTTTGCTTTCACCGCCGCATCAATAATGGTGGTGGCCGCAAAACTTTCGCCACCATGCACCACCCGGTGGCCCACGGCTTCTATATCATCGGGATTGCTGATGACGCCCACTTCAGGGTCTGTCAGCAATTTGGCCACGGCATACAAACCCGCTTCGTGATCAGGTATAAAGCCTTCTTGTTTGGTAATGGTCGTTGCATCGCCCTTGTACACTTTGTGGGTGATGATGGAATGATCGAGCCCGATGCGTTCGGCCAGCCCGC
>JADLHL010000199.1 GCA_020848815.1 Chitinophagaceae bacterium
CCACGACCACTGGCACCAAACGCCCGAAAGTGAATGGATTCATCGTAATCTTTTTCCATGCTTTGCTGCACACTAATGGCAGGATTAATGCTCATGTAAAAACCTTTCTGATTTACCTCCAGCATATTGCCGGGTGTTTCAAAAAAGCCTTTACCCAAAGGCTTCTTACTCTTCCATGCAGTGGAAGGATAAGCAGAATACTCACTGCTATTGGCTTGCAGGCGGTTGAGGTTGTACAAATCAACGGCACTAAAACCTGCGGCCTGTGCATCGAGTTGTAAGCGTACAGAATCGGCAACCCGAACGTAGGTGCCCCGCATCAGCGGCTTCACCGTACCCAGGTTCAAATCGTTGTTGCGCTGCAGCTTTATTTCCAGTCTTTCAAGTGTCCAGTTCTCTTTCGACCACAACGGGAAATACGTGGTTTGTGCAGAAGCATACAATGTTGCCAACAGAAGTACAGCAACAAGCAGGGAATTCCTATTTTGCATGCAGTTGTATTAGAATGAATGAATTAACAAAGTATGCAAAATTACCTCATCAAAAACGCCAGCATCGTCAACGAAGGCCGCACATTTTCCTCAGACCTGTTAATAAAAAACGGCCGCATTGAGAAAATTGCTCCACAAATCAACTGCACAGAAGCAGTGGTGGAAATAAATGCCAAAGGGCTGCATTTGCTGCCCGGTGCCATTGACGATCAGGTGCATTTTCGGGAACCAGGCCTCACCCACAAGGCCAATATTTTTACCGAAAGCCGAGCAGCCGTAGCAGGCGGCATTACCAGTTTTATGGAAATGCCCAACACCGTGCCCAATGCTCTTACCCACGAACTGCTGGAAGACAAATACCAGATTGCCGCTCAATCTTCGCTGGCCAACTATTCATTCTTCATGGGCACCAGCAACAACAATGCCGATGAAGTACTGAAAACCAACGACCGCAAAAAAGATGTGTGCGGCATTAAAATATTCATGGGTGCTTCTACCGGCAACATGCTGGTAGACAACTATCTGACATTGGATAAAATTTTCAGAGAAGCTGAAGTATTGATTGCGACACATTGCGAAGATGAAAAAGTCATCAAACGCAACCTGGATGCTTTGCAGGGTATAGAGTTGACGCCGCAGCATCACCCCGTCATCCGTGATGTGGAAGCCTGTTTTGAAAGTAGTTTTTCTGCCATTCAGCTGGCCAAAAAACACAACACCCGACTGCACATTCTGCACATCAGCACAGCCCGTGAGTTGCAGCTGTTTACCAATATGCTGCCCCTCAGCGAAAAGCGCATCACCAGCGAAGTGTGTGTGCATCACCTGCACTTTACTGCCGACGATTATGACCGCCTCGGCTATCAAATCAAATGCAACCCGGCCATTAAATCTGCCGACAACAAAGCGGCTTTGTGGGAAGCCTTGAACGATGATCGATTGGATGTAATTGCCACCGACCATGCGCCGCATTTGCTCAGCGAAAAAGAATCGCCCTATGCTCATGCACATGCAGGTTTGCCACTGGTGCAGCACTCTGTACTCATGATGATGAAGTATGTACAGGAAGGCCGCATCAGCATCGAAAAAGTGGTGCAGAAAATGAGTCATAACGTGGCCGATATGTTCGACATTGATCAGCGTGGTTACATCCGCGAAGGCTACCATGCCGATTTGGTGTTGGTAAACCTGCAGCAAAGCACCACTGTAAGCAAGGAGAATATTTTGTACAAATGTGGCTGGAGCCCGCTGGAAGGCGAAACAATGCCTGCCAGCATTAGTCACACTTTTGTAAACGGCCATCTGGCGTATGCAAATGGTGAGCTCAATGCATCTCAGTTGGGTATGCGACTACGCTTTAACCGTTAACTTGTTGGCTGCTTACCTACCCTGCTTATGAATATTGATCAAACATCGCTGCGAGACCTGGCCATTTTTCATGCTGAAGAAGAGCAATCGGTGTACAACACCCTCAACTTTACGCAAACCTCCGGCGGGGCACAATGGCTAGCCTATTTGCTCAATCATCCTTTCAGCGATATCAAGCCCATTCAGGAAACGCAGGACCTGCTAAAGCTGATGCTACAAAACCAGGACAAATGGCCCAGCGGCATCACCAATGGTACCATCATGGTGCTCGATAAATTTTATCAATCACAGATTGATAAAATTCCTTTCCCCACCAATGCGGCCAATGCGTTGTTGTACAAACTCATTCACGGTCCCGACTATGCCATCATCCGCTACTCTGTTGGTCATGCCATTGATTTTCTGCAAGGCATGCAGCAGTTCATTGGCATGTTTGATGCACAAAAAACACCGGCTTTGCTGAGTGGTATGCTCAGCCGCATCCAGCTCATGATGGCCCGTGAAGAAATCAAAGCACTCATTGCTGTAACAAACAAACAACAACTGAGTGCTGCGCAACATTTGCATTATGGCTACTACCTGTTGTACCATTTCAAAAATCAAATCAATGATTTGATAGATATGCATGGCAGGCTGGAAGCCTATCTCTCTTTGGCCAAAGCCATACAGGTTCATCAACTCACTTTTCCTGATATTCAACCAGCTCCGGCACCTTCTATTACCGCCAAAGGACTGCGGCATATTTTGCTCGAACATCCTACAGCGTATGATTTGGAAATGAATCAGGAAACGAATTTCATTTTCCTGACCGGTGCCAACATGGCGGGTAAAAGTACCTTCATCAAAGCAGTGGGTGTGGCGGCTTATCTGGCACACATTGGCATGGCTGTACCTGCTACACAAATGCAGCTGTCGATATTCGATGGTATCCTCAGCAATATTCAGGTGAGTGACAATATTGTAAAAGGAGAAAGCTATTTCTTCAATGAAGTACAACGGATCAAAAACACCATCACCCGCATCAACGACAACAGCAAGTGGCTGGTGCTGATAGATGAATTGTTTAAAGGCACCAACGTGCAAGATGCCATGCGTTGCAGCACCACGGTTATCAAGGGCTTGCTCAAAATCAAAAACTCTTTGTTTGTACTAAGCACTCACTTGTACGAAATTGGTGATGAACTACGCCCCTATCCCAATATTGCTTTCCGCTATTTCGAAACACAGGTAACGGACGAAGAGTTAAGCTTCAGCTACCAACTCAAAGAAGGCATCAGCAACGACCGCCTCGGCTACCTCATCTTGAAGCGGGAAGGTGTGGTGGATATGATTGAGCGGTTGTGAGTCTTTCCCCAAAAAACCGTAAAACCACGCAGCGGTTGCATAACTGGCTTTCGTTATTTTTAGTGCATGCTAGTAAAAACCTATGGCAGCGCTGTAATGGGTGTACACGCCGTTACCATTGTGCTCGAAGTGGATGTGAACAATCAGGGGAACCCCGGCTCAATCATTGTGGGCCTGCCCGATAATGCTGTAAAAGAAAGCATGCAGCGGGTAGAAAGTGCTATTAAAAGCAACGGCTACAAAATGCCCCGTACCCGGGTGGTGGTAAATATGGCGCCAGCCGATATCCGCAAGAGTGGCACCGCCTTCGACTTGCCCATGGCCATTGGTTTATTGGGTGCTACCGAGCAGTTACAAAACAGCGATGCGTTCAAAGATTATATCATCATGGGTGAGCTGAGTTTGGATGGAGAAGTGCGTCCCATCAAAGGTGCATTGCCCATGGCCATACAAGCCAGAAAAGAAGGTTACAAAGGTTTGATAGTGCCGAAGCAAAATGCCCGTGAAGCTGCTATTGTCAATAACGTGGAAGTGTACGGAGTGCAGCACATCAATGAAGTGGTGGACTTGCTTGAAGGCGTAAACACTATCCCTGCTACCGTTGTAGATACACGGGATGAATTTTATCATTCGCAATACCATTTCGATGTTGACTTTACCGATGTAAAAGGACAGGAAAACATCAAGCGGGCCTTGGAGATAGCTGCTGCTGGCGGGCATAATGCGATTTTAATTGGCCCACCCGGTGCAGGCAAAACCATGCTGGCCAAACGCTTGCCTACGATACTACCGCCCCTTACGTTGCAAGAAGCATTGGAAACCACCAAAATTCATAGCGTGGCGGGCAAGCTTCCAGAAAATGCCACACTGATTAGCAAACGACCATTTCGCAGTCCGCACCATACGGTTAGTGATGCTGCCTTGGTTGGCGGTGGTGGCAATCCGCAGCCGGGCGAAATATCGCTGGCCCACAACGGCGTGTTGTTTTTGGATGAACTGCCCGAGTTCAAACGCTCCGCTTTGGAAGTGATGCGACAGCCGATGGAAGAACGAAGAGTGACCATTAGCCGGGCAAAAGTGGCGCTGGATTTTCCGGCTTCGTTTATGCTGGTGGCCAGCATGAACCCCTGCCCCTGTGGCTATTATAACCACCCCGAAAAAGAATGTAGTTGCCCGCCCGGTGCCGTGCAGAAATACCTCAATAAAATCAGCGGGCCACTGCTTGACCGAATCGATTTGCATGTAGAAGTAACACCCGTTCCATTCAGCGAACTCTCCGCAGCCAGCACGGCTGAAAACAGTGCACAAATACGTGACCGTGTCATGAAGGCAAGAGACATACAATCGGAACGCTATAAAGAAAACGAAGGCATTTACTGCAATGCACAAATCAATACTACGTTGCTGCACCAGCATTGTGCGTTGAATAATATCAGCGCAAACCTGCTGAAGATTGCTATGGAAAAACTGAACCTCAGTGCCCGTGCTTACGACCGCATTTTAAAAGTGAGCCGCACCATTGCCGACCTGGCCGGCAGCGAAGAAATTCGCCCAGAACATGTAGCCGAAGCCATACAATACAGGAGTTTGGACAGAGAAGGTTGGGCGGGGTAAATCAATTGGCTAATTAGCAAATTTGAAAATGTGCTAATGTGAAGCTTATCGTTTGCAGCATAAAAAAGTCCCGACAGATACCTGCCGGGACTTTTTTATCATTCAATGAACAATGATTAGAAATTCCGATTGATGTCGAATGCTTCCAGCTCACGGGCTACGGCGTTGAGGAAAGTGCTTCCCAAAGCGCCATCAATAATGCGGTGGTCATAGCTCAGGCTGATGTACATCATATGGCGGATGGCAATGCTGTCGCCCTGTGCGGTTTCTATTACCACCGGACGCTTTTTAATAGCACCTACAGCCATAATAGCCACCTGCGGCTGATTGATGATAGGCGTACCCATAATGCTGCCAAACGTACCCACATTGGTAAGGGTAAACGTACCGCCCATGGTATCGTCGGGTTTCAGTTTGCCATTGCGGGCAGCGTCTGCCAAACCATTTACCTGCTTGGTAAGACCAACAAGATTTAACTGATCAGCTCCCTTAATAACAGGCACAATCAAATTGCCCGTAGGTAAGGCCGTGGCCATACCCAGGTTGATGTCTTTTTTGATAATGATTTTATCGCCATCCACACTGCTGTTGAGCATGGGATACTTCTTAATGCTTTTTACCACGGCTTCAATAAAGAGTGGTGTAAAAGTGATTTTAGCACCTTCCCGTTTTTCAAATTCCTTCTTCACTTTTTCACGCCACAGTACCATGTTCGTTACATCGCATTCAGCAAAGCTGGTAACGTGAGCACTGGTATGTTTGCTATGGGTCATGTGCTTGGCTATCACCTTGCGCATCCGATCCATTTCAATGATTTCAACATTACCACCATAGCTCACCGGCGATGGAGCTGGTGCAGTGGTAGCCACGGCATTGCTTGCAGGAGCCGCCACGGCAGGGGCCTGATATACCGGCGCTGTAGGTGCAGCGGCTTTACCTCTGTTTTGCAGGTAAGCCATCATGTCTTTTTTACTCACTCTACCTTCGAGGCCTGTACCGGGAATGGTTTCCAGTTCCGCCATGCTGATGCCTTCTTCCTGCGCAATTTTCAGTACCAAAGGAGAATAAAAACGTGGGCTACCCGCCTGATGCACCGTAGCCGGCCGCATGTCTTCGGGAAGCGTTGTGGGCTGATACGGAATCTCTTCAATGGCAGATGGTGCTGGTGCAGGGGCTGGTGCAGCAACCGGAGCTGCCGCAGTTACAGTGCCACCCGCAGTTTGTATACGGGCAATAACGGCACCAATCGGCACTACATCGTTTTCTTTATACAGTACCTCAGTAAGTATTCCGGCAGCAGTACTGGGCACTTCGCTGTCAACCTTATCGGTGGCTATTTCGAGCACAGGTTCGTCTTGTGCTATATTATCGCCGGGCTTTTTCAACCACTTTAGTACCGTGGCTTCCATAATGCTTTCGCCCAGTTTCGGCATGACCAAATCAACTACAGACATAACAATCGTTTTTCCTCAAATGATTTAAGAACACCGCAAAAGTAAGGTAAATGACTGCAAGGGTTTGCGGAGACCTAAATGCGTTTTAGGATACCTATCCTTATAAGTACCTCAAACAAAATACTTGTACCACAACATATTGTATTACCTAGGGTGAGCTAACGCTTTTTCACATGTGTCAAGCCCTTTCTTCCGCTACTTTTGTGGCCAAAAATCTTGCCTGATGTCATTTAAAACGATTGCCGTAATTGGCGCCGGCACCATGGGAAACGGTATTGCCCATGTGTTTGCCCAGCATGGATACGATGTGCAACTGATAGACGTAAGCGAAACTGCTTTGCAAAAAGGATTGGCCACCATTGGCAAAAATCTCGACCGTCAGGTGGCCAAAGGGTTACTCTCCGAAGCCGATAAAACTGCCACCATTGGTCGCATCACGTCGCATACCAGCATTGCTGCTGGTGTAACCAACGCCGATTTGGTGGTGGAAGTCGCCACCGAAAACACCCACCTCAAGTTGTCCATTTTTAAAGAAATAGATGCTGCGGCACCGGCACATTGCATTTTGGCCAGCAATACGTCATCTATTTCCATTACAAAAATTGCCGCTGCCACCAGCCGCCCTGCCAAAGTAATTGGCATGCACTTTATGAACCCCGTGCCGGTAATGAAGCTGGTAGAAATCATAAACGGTTACGCAACCGAAGCTACCGTAACCTCGCAGATTGTGGAGTTGAGCAAGGCTTTGGGCAAAGTACCTGCCGTGGCCAATGATTACCCTGGCTTTGTGGCCAACCGCATCTTAATGCCGATGATTAACGAAGCCATTTATACTTTGTACGAAGGCGTGGCTGGCGTAGAATCTATCGACACGATTATGAAGCTGGGCATGGCGCATCCTATGGGGCCGTTGCAACTCGCCGACTTTATTGGCCTCGATGTGTGCCTGAGCATTTTGCAGGTTTTGCACGATGGTTTTGGCCAGCCGAAATACGCACCTTGTCCGCTGCTGGTGAATATGGTAACCGCAGGAAAACTGGGTGCCAAATCGGGTGAAGGATTTTATACCTACACCGCCGGTAGCAAAGAGTTGCTGGTGAGTCCGCAGTTCAAATAAGCAAAGCGAATGAATATAAATCAGCCGGCTGCATTCCACAGCCGGCTGATTTTTTTCCGTCGTATAATTTCCATAAACAATGTTTTCTTTACGGCCTTATGTCTGCCAGTAGTCCATCACATTCTTTACAGCTAAACACCAGTCGCAAGCAAATTTTATCCATTGCGATGCCCATTGCAGCATCCATGCTGGTACCGCAAATCAACTTCGTCACCAACAATATATTCTTGGGTGGCTTGGGCGAATTGCCGTTGGCGGTAGCAGGCATTACGGGTGTGTACTACCTCATTTTTGCAGTTGTTGGTCATGGGCTCAACAATGGCTTGCAGGCACTCATTTCCCGCAGGGCCGGCGAAAACCGCATTCATGAAATTGGTAAACTTTTTAGTCAGGGCGTATTCATTGCTTTGCTTTTTGCAGCATTGGCCATTGCCATCAACTATAGTATAACGCCCTTGCTGTTACGCTACGCATTAAGTGATCCGCAGAAGTACGACATGGCTGTTTCGTTTTTACAAATACGCATGTGGGGTTTGCCCTTTTTGTACCTGTACCAAATGCGCAACGCCTTGCTGGTTGGTACCAACAACAGTAAGTTTTTGGTGATAGGCACACTGGCAGAAACACTCACCAATATTGTGCTCGATTATGGATTGATTTACGGCAAACTCGGCATGCCTAAAATTGGTTTCAACGGAGCAGCGTATGCTTCTATTATTGCAGAAGCCATGGGGTTGCTGGTAGTGTTTCTCATTATTTATGGCAAAGGCATTGGCAAAAAATTTCAGTTGCACAAACACTGGTATTTCGATGCGACGAACAGCAAACTCATATTGGTACAATCAGCACCATTGATTTTGCAGTTTGGTATCAGCATTGCCAGCTGGGAGTATTTCTACATTTTGATAGAACACTACGGTACCCGTGATTTAGCCATCAGCAATACCATGCGCAATGTGTTTGGCTTGTTTGGCTGTTTTGCATGGGCTTTTGCTGCCACCAGCAATACCATGGTCAGCAATATTATTGGGCAGCATAAAAAAGAAGAAGTACTGCCATTGGTGTGGCGCATCACATGGTTGAGCACGGCGTTTGTAGCGGTACCTTGCTTGTTGGTCAATCTTTTTCCGGTGGAGTTTTTATCAGTGTTCGGGCAAGATGAAGCGTTCATTCAGTATGGGTTGCCCGTATTGCGCATCGTTAGTTTGGCGCTGCTCTTCATGTCGTTTGGAACAGTTTGGCTCAATGCCATTACCGGCACCGGCAATACCACCGTTAACCTCGGCATCGAAATCGTCACCCTCATATTGTATGTAGTGTATGTAACGCTGGTGCTGCATGTGTGGAAGTGGCCTATTACCTGGGGTTGGGGCAGCGAATGGATTTACTGGATTGGCACTTTTGTGATGGCCTTTGGGTATATGCTATCGGGGCGATGGAAGAAGAAAGAGATATAAGAGTGGATTTCGCACAGAGGGCACGGAGGGCTCAGAGGATTGTAAAAAAAATCAGCGAGAATCTGTTTACATCATGCTAATCCGCGTCCTATTGATTCGCAACGAGTAACTTACTGCAATTTCTGCAGCAGCACTGCACCTTGTGCTTTGGCGGTTACGTCTTCCTGGCGGCGGGTGGGTAGTTTTGAGAGTTGCTCCAACAAGCCAATTGATTTTTCATACTTGCGGTCGTATTCGTAAGCACGGGCCAAATCGAGAAAGTTGAGACAATAGTATGGCTCCAGTGTTTTGCATTTTTCCATGTATTGAATGGCTTTCTGAATATCGGCTTCTCCCACTCCACCATAAATTACTTTGAGTGCTGCTTTTTTTACCGCATTCAAATTCAATACTTCCAAATGCCAGCGGCCCAGTACATGCCATGCTTTGCCCATTTGCGGGTTTAGCTTCACGGCTTTGTCTGCATAAAAACGAATGCCTTTTACATAACCGACTATGTTATCGGTTTTCTTTTCTACTTCTGTGAGCTTACCCAACACCACTGCCATCATGTAGTTAGCCTCAGCGTTGTTAGAATCCAGCTTCAGCGCAGCATCAACAAACTTTCTTGCCTGCTGATAGAAAACGGTTTTCTGTTCCGGCGTTTCTTTTCTGCTACCAATAGAGGCACTGAGTTCAGCGCATTTCACCACACCTTTGATGTTGGAAGGCTGTATGAAAATGGCCTGCTTGTATTTTTCAATCGCTTCTTCATCCTTAAGTTTCTGTTCCAGCTTCCGGCCTTCTTCCATCAGCGAAGCAGGATCCTGAGCCACTGCTGCAACAGCAGTGATAAGCATGACCAGTATTGAAACCAACCGAATGTGCATAGCCTTCATTTTATAGCATAAAGAAACAGGGCAAACAGCTGTTTTGTTGTTAAGGCATCCTCAATATCCTTGAGTTACCAGTTAAAAGAAACCACCACATTGCCTTCCCAACCTTTTACAGGTGGTTTCATTTTGGCAATACTTACCATGCCCGCTTTTACCTGCGGAAACTGTTGTTGTATTTGTGCAACGATTTTGCCTACCACCGTTTCCAGCAATGGCGTAGGAATGTTCATATGATGCTGCACAATGGCAAATACCTGTTCGTAGTTCAGCGTTTGCTGCAGTTCTTTTACCGGAAAAGCCGAAGGCATAAAATGCAGGATTACATCTACCACAAAATCGTTACCTAAGATCTGCTCTTCTTTATACACGCCGTGATGCGCAAAAAATTTCAGCTGCTGTAAGTGAATGGTCATCATAAAAAAAATCCCGCACAACAGTTTAAATGGTTGTGCGGGATGCAAAGTACGGGTTGCTATCGATTAATGACCGAGAGCCCCCAGATAGCGTTCTGCATCGAGGGCTGCCATACAACCACTGCCTGCAGCCGTTACAGCCTGGCGGTAGTTTTTATCTTGTACGTCGCCTGCGGCAAACACGCCTTCAATATTGGTTTTAGACGTACCGGGCACAGTAAGAATGTATCCGGTTTCATCCATATCCAACCAGCCTTTGAAAATATCGCTGTTGGGTTTGTGACCGATGGCTACGAAGAAAGCACTAATGGGCACTTCCTGCATTTGGCCCGTAGCGGTGTTGTTGATGCGAACACCGGTTACTTTTTGGTCGCCCAAAATTTCATCGGTTACGCTGTTCCAATACACCTGAATGTTTTCGGTGTTTTTCACACGGTCCTGCATCACTTTGCTGGCCCGCATGCCATCTTCGCCCTTGCGTACAATCATGTGCACCTTGCTGCAAATTTTGCTCAGGTACAACGCTTCTTCGCAAGCCGTATCGCCGGCACCAACTATAGCTACTTCTTTGCCACGGAAAAAGAAACCATCACATACGGCACAGGCACTTACGCCATGGCCATTGAGGCGTTCTTCGCTGGGAATACCCAACCACTTGGCAGAAGCACCGGTTGAGATGATGACCGCATCGGCACTCATCCATTTTTCTTCGTCTATTTCTACTTTAAATGGCCGTTCGCTGAAATCGACTTTGGTTACAATACCATAGCGGATATCCGCTCCCATACGGGTAGCCTGCTTTTCAAAAATCTGCATCATTTCCGGCCCCTGCACACCATCGGCATAGCCGGGATAGTTTTCTACCTCAGTGGTAATGGTGAGCTGTCCACCGG
>JADLHL010000200.1 GCA_020848815.1 Chitinophagaceae bacterium
CCTGCTGCACCACCCTCAGCTACAAGTGCTGCAAATGCACAGCCACACACTCCACATCAGCGATCATAAACCATTACTTGCAGATTTTGGATGGCGATAACAAACTAAATCAGGTTTCTTTACCCCAATTGGCATTAATTTCAGCCCCTACTCATGGCATTTAGTTTCAGAAAATTGAGCAAACGTTTTTTCATCATCGCCAACCTGTTGGTGAGTATGCTTTTTTTGCTGGCCTGTCTGCAGCCATGGCTCAATCCGGAAACGTTTTGGCTCATCAGTTTTCTCAGTCTCACCATTCCTTATTTGTGTATTGTACTCTTGGCCTTTGTGCTGTTTTGGTTTTTCTTCAAAATCAAATACGTCCTTATTTCCATCATTACACTGCTACTCGGCTGGCAGCAGCTGAGTGTGCTGGTAGCTACCCATAACCCCGATTTTAGCAAACGCAAACCATCGAGTACCAATCAGCTCCGCATTTTTACCTGGAATGTAAAAGCCATGAAAGGCAACGGGGCACAAGACCCCAAAACCCTGCGAGAAACCACCCGCAACATGTATGCCCTCATCAAGGCCTACCGGGCCGATGTGGTATGCTTTCAGGAGTTTGGCCAGTTTGACAAACCCCACGAAGGGCACGACAATATTCAATGGATGAAGGAACTGGGCTTCCCCTACTATGTGATGTCGAAAGATTACTCACGGGTGGCATGGAAGTACACCAGCGGTGTGGCTATTTTTTCCCGCTATCCTATCGTGTTCAAAAAGCGGGTGCCTTTTACGTCTAGTCCCGAAAGCTTGTTGTTTGCCGACATCGCCTGGAAAAAAGATACCATCCGCATTTTCACTTCCCACCTGCAATCGTACAAACTGCTGGGCAACGATTTTGCGCATTTGGAACAAGCGGCAGGCAACAATAGTGAGCAACTCGTAGAAGCATCGAGCAATATTTTTCAGAAAATGAAACGGGCCTTCCGCAACCGCGGTGCACAAGCCGATCAGATACGGCCCATACTCGACAGCAGCCATTACCCCGCCATTTTTTGTGGCGATGTAAATGATGTGCCGGGCAGCTACGCCTACTGGCAGCTACGCGGCAGCAACTGGCAAGATGCTTTTCTGAAAAAAGGATTTGGCATTGGCCGCACTTACATGGGCTTGGTGCCTACGCTACGCATCGACTACATATTTGCCAACCCCAAATGGGAAGTAACGCAATGCGCCACCGTGCCCTCTAACTACAGCGATCACCTGCCCGTAGTGGCCGACTTGCAGTTACTGAAATAAATTTTCACGTTTACGTTATCGTGTCATCAGGTATTTGCTCAATGCTTATTCGTAACATTGCCCTGCAAATGAATACCGCCTTTTTTCATACCCGCTGCTGTTGTTGTTGCTGTTAATCAGCAATACTTTCTTTTTGCTTCGGCATCTTTGCAACCCCATTCATTTGTATTTCTAATTTTCTTTTGATATGTCTGATACTGCTGCATCGCAACTGCATGTGTACAATAGCTACACCCGCTCCAAAGAACCTTTTCAATCTATTACGCCCGGCCACGTAGGCATGTATGTGTGCGGCCCCACCGTAAGCGGCGAAAGCCACCTGGGCCACGCCCGTCCTTACGTCACTTTCGATGTGCTGTACCGCTACCTTACCCACCTTGGCTACAAAGTGCGGTATGTACGCAACGTAACCGATGCCGGCCACTTTGAAGAAGAAGGCCGTCAGGCAGAAGATAAAATTGCCAGCAAAGCCGTATTGGAAAAGCTGGAGCCCATGGAGTTGGTGACCAAGTACACCAACCTGTTTCGTTGGGCCATGAAGCAATTCAACAATGTGGAACCGAGCATTGAGCCTACTGCTACCGGCCACATTGTAGAGCAGATAGAAATGATCAAAAAAATCATGGCCGAAGGCTACGCCTACGAGAAAAACGGCAGCGTGTATTTTGATGTAAAAAAATATGCCGAAGACTTTAAAGACAGCAACCCCTACGGCAAGCTGAGCGGCCGGGTGCTGGATGATATGCTGGAAACCACCCGTGAGCTGGATGGCCAGGAAGAGAAACGCGACAAGGCCGATTTTGCCCTTTGGAAAAAAGCACCACCAGAGCACATCATGCGTTGGGCCAGCCCCTGGGGCGAAGGTTTTCCGGGCTGGCACATTGAGTGCTCGGCCATGAGCAGCAAGTACCTCGGCGAAGAGTTCGACATCCACGGCGGCGGCATGGACCTGCAGTTTCCGCACCACGAAAGTGAAATTGCGCAGAGCAGCATTTGCCACCATGGCAAGCTGATGGCCCGCTACTGGCTGCACAACAACATGATTACCATCAATGGTAAGAAGATGGGCAAGAGCTACAACAACGTGATTAAACTGACCGAACTGTTCAGCGGCCATCACCCCTTACTGGAGCAGGCCTACCACCCCATGACCATTCGTTTCTTCATTTTGCAGAGCCACTACCGTAGCACGTTGGACTTTGGCAATGAAGCCCTGCAAGGTTCCGAAAAAGCCCTCAAGCGCCTGTGGGAAGCCTACGAAAACCTGCAGAAACTGGATGCCACCAAGTTTGGCAGCAGCGCTGGTGATGCACAGCTGGACGCCAAGGTGAACAAGCTGGTAACTGAGTTTGCCGAGTTCATGAACGACGACCTGAACAGTGCCAAAGTGATTGCCAACATGTTTGAACTGGCGCCGGTTATCAACGGCATCAAAGGCGGACAAATTGCTACCACGGCATTGAGTGCTGCCACCATTACACAATTGCAATTGCAGATGAAAGTGTGGCTAGAAGATATTTTCGGATTGCAAAACCCATCGGCTGCAGGAGCTACAGATGATGGCAAACTGGGCGGCGTGATTGAAGTGCTCATTCAGCTGCGCAAAGAAGCCAAGGCCCGCAAAGACTACCAAACCAGCGATGCCATCCGCAACCAGCTGATGACCTTGGGCATTCAGCTGAAAGATGAAAAAGACGGCACCGTGAGTTGGAGCATGTAAGCTCTGTCTTCCATGAAATACAAACAGCCTTCACATGATGTGAAGGCTGTTTTTTTAGTAAAAAAACCGTGCAGCTGCTGCTATCATTTTATACCGCCCTTTCAGGGCTTTGTTTGTTTTGTGTTTCATTATTACCAAGGGCTACACCCTTGGCTTAAAGTATTCCGCCCCTTTGGGGCTTTTATCGTCGATCAGCAAATTGTCTGCGGATTGAAACATTGTTTTATCCCAATCAAAATCCGTGTTCCTCCGTTCCCATCCTGCAATTCCGCTTCTCTTGCAATAGTTGATAGATGGTGGTTGATGGGAAAAGCAATCAATAAAAATCTGTGCATCTGCGGCTATCCAACTATTGCGATAGAGTAACCATCCCTCACAGGCCGGGAGGCCTGCGAGAGAAAAATCAGCGAACATCCGTTCTTATCCTGCAAATCCGCGTCCCTTTTCTTCAGCTGTTCCAAGTCATGTTTTTATGCAGGGCTTTAACGGAAATTGGCAGCGCCGACACGGCATTTGGCATAGGTTTGTGCCAACTATTTTTTAAACCGACTTGAGTATGAAAAAACTGTTTGTAGCCATTGGCTTGCTCCTGAGCATGACCGCCATGGCCGATGAGGGCATGTGGTTGCCCTACCTGCTGGGTCAGCAGCAATATGCCAACATGAAAGCCAAAGGATTGAAGCTGACACCCGAACAATTGTACAGCATCAATAAAAGCTCGTTGAAAGATGCCATCATCATTTTTGGTGGCGGTTGCACCGGCGAAATGGTGAGTGCCGAAGGATTGATTTTTACCAACCACCACTGCGGTTACGGCGCTATTGCCAGTGCCAGCAGTATGCAAAACAACTACCTGCGGGATGGTTTTTATGCCAAAACAAAAGCCGACGAAATTCCTTCTGCCGGACTGAGTGTGCAGTTTTTGGTTCGCATAGATGATGTAACCAAACAAGTACTCGACAGCATGAAAGGCCTGAGCTGGAAAGATTGGGAAGCTAAGAAAGCCGGCGTGTACGAAGCCATTGCCAAAGCCGCAACTGCAGGCACCCACTACGAAGCCCGGGTGTATGGCATGTTTAAAGACAACCAGTTTATCATGTACACCTACGAACGTTTTAAAGACGTACGCCTGGTAGGCACACCACCCGAAAGTGTAGGTAAGTTTGGTGGCGATACCGACAACTGGGAATGGCCCCGCCACACCGGCGACTTCAGCATCTTCCGTGTATATGCCGGTAAAGATGGCAAGCCCGCCGACTTTAGCACCGAAAACGTACCACTGAAACCCAAGCACTTTTTGCCCATCAGCCTCAAGGGTGTAAAAGAAGGCGACTTCAGCATGATTTTCGGTTATCCCGGAAGCACCAACCGTTTCGAAACTTCGTACGGCATAAAGCTGGCTACCGATGTAAAAAATCCGGCTTTCGTATACATGCGTGACATTCGGTTGAAAGCCATGTTTGAAGAAATGAAAAAAGATGCGGCGGTGAAACTGCAGCTGGCCAGCAACTTTGCCAGCCTGGCCAACTACTGGAAGTTTTATGATGGCGAAACCAAGCAACTGCTGAAGTACGATGTGTACGCCACCAAGAAAAACCAAGAAGATGCGCTGCAGGCATGGATTAGCAAAAACAACAAAGCTGAGTATGCCAACATTTTCAGCAATTACGAAAAAGCCTACGCTGCATGGTTGCCTTATGCCAAGCAAAAAGAATACTATGAGCAAGGCATCATCGGTCCATCTGTTATCCGTTTTGCCAACCGCTTAGAAGCCGTAGAACGTTTCCTTACCAAAGGTGGCGGCGATGCAAAAAAAGCACTGGCCGACCTCACCGCTGCACGTACTGCGCTGCTGAAAGACCTGAACAAAACCAGCGAACAACAAATGCTGTGGCAACTGGTGAAAGCGTTCAACAAAGACATTGTGGCCGACCAGCAACCCGTGATGTTTTACAACCTTATCAAGCAAAGCTTTGGCAGCCTCAACGATGACAACACGTACAAAATGTGGGCAGCGGCTGCGTTTGCCAACAGCCTCATTCTCGATGATCAAAAGTGGACCACTTTTGTGGGCAACCCCGATGCGGGTTCTTTGCAAAACGATCCGCTGTATTATACCGCCAAAGCCTTCCGCGAAAACTGGAACAAGTACCGTCCACAACTCGATGCGTTTAACAACGCCAATGCCGAGCTGGGCCACCTGTACCTGAAAGCCTACCGCGAAGCCAACGCTACCAAAGTAATGTACCCCGATGCCAACTTTAGCATGCGTACTTCTTTTGGCCAAGTAAAAGCGTACAAGCCCCGCGATGGTGTGCGGTATGATTTTGTAACCACATCAAGCGGCTTGCTGGAAAAATACAAGCCCGGTGATTATGAGTTTGACCTGCCTGCTAAGCAAATTGAACTGCTGAAGAAAAAAGACTTTGGTCAGTATGCCGACCCCGTTCGCAAAGACCTGGTGATCGGATTTATTACTACCGATGACATTACCGGCGGCAACAGTGGCTCTCCTGTTATCAATGGCAATGGCGAACTCATTGGCCTTGCATTTGATGGCAACTACGAAGCCCTCAGCCACAAAATCAATTTCGACAAAGACCTCTGCCGCACCATTTGCGTAGACATTCGCTACGTGCTGTGGTGTGTAGACAAGCTGGGTGGTGCCAGTCATCTCATCAATGAACTGAAGCTGGTAAAACAACCCACTGGCAAATAACCTTCCTCATCCCCGGCCTTTGGTCGGGGATTTTTTTGCCCTAGCTATCCGCATCGTCACCCGACTCCTGTTGGGGATGCGATGGTGTAGCGAAGCTGTCGCAAGAGCACAAGCAATCAAGCCCTGCACTTAGAAATGGATAAATCCATTCAATAGAAAGCAAACACAACCATAGCCCACGGTTTAAACCGTGGGCTATTGCATTACGGGCAATACCATAAAACCGTTTCAACGGTTTCTACAACGCCACTACACAAAAGATTCCAAGTCACCAGAGCATCCTCGTCGGGAGACGAGGACTATCAAAACAAAAAGGCTGCATGATGATCATGCAGCCTTTTTAGTATCATGTTGGTATTTATGCTTGTGGAGGTTTCGGTCCGCCGCCTTGTGGTCTTGGTCTTTCATGTGGCTTGCCACCGGGCCGGCCACCACCACCTTGTGGCCTGCCTTTACCATCGCCCCTGAATGGCTTTTTGCCACCGCCGCCACCACCACGGCCACCACCAAAGCCGCCTTCGCGGCGTTCAAACGGTTTCCAGTCGGGTGCCGGGCCAAGGTCACTGGGCAAGGGCAGTTTGGGCACTTCTTTCTCCAGCAGTTTTTCAATGCCGGCAAACTTGCGCTGGTCTCTGGGGTTCACCAAGGTAAAGG
>JADLHL010000201.1 GCA_020848815.1 Chitinophagaceae bacterium
CATCTCTTTCGGCCACCATACTGCGAAACGGTGCTATGCCTGTGCCATAAGCCAGCATTATGAGGTGACGATCGGAGCGGGGAATTTGAAAATGTTTTTGCTGATGCAGGAACATGTCCACTTTGGTACCCGGTTTGAGTTGCGTTACATAGGCAGAACCAAAACCATGTTTGCTGCCTTCTTCTGTATCAAATTCATGCAAAGCAGCTGTCAAATGTATTTGCCCCGGGTGGGTGTTGGGCGATGAAGAAATGGTGTAGAGTCTTGGTGTAATGGGATTGAGAATGTCAAACAGTTGTTGCGCTGCAAACTCCGAAGGCCAAGGGTAAATGCGCAGCAAATCAAACAAATCGATGCGGGTGTCCGGAATGTCAGTTTGAATGAGTTGCGCATATTTTTTTACCACAGCGGTAGTAAGGTGAGAAATGCTAACGACCTGTGTGAGCAGGTGTTTGGCTGATGCTGTTTGTTGTTTGAAACTGAAGACAGCATCGGGTTGTACCTGTAGCAGTTGAATGATTTGTGCTACAACGGAAGCGGAGTTATGCGGGGTAATGCCCACAGCGTTGCCCGGTAAATACACCAGCTCTTCGGGCAAATCAAATTCAAGATGGTGCACCTTTTTATTACTGCCGGTATCGTTCAGCAATTGATTGACACCGAGAGTAGCGGTGAACGTTTTTTTGCCACTGCTTTGTACCGAAACCACTGCTGCTGCAGGTTTTGCTACCGGTGCCTGCTGTTGCAATGCAGTGAGTACATTACTCATCCACGCATCGGCTACGGGTTCATAATCATCATCGCATAGTGCAATGGGAGCGATGGCTGTGGCCTGCAGTCTTTTGAGCTGTGCATCCACATCAATGCCGGCCTGACAAAACAATGGGTATGATTTACTGCCTAAGGCAACCACCGCATATTGCAAACCCTGCAATGGTGTTTGCAATTGATGCAGGTAGTCATACAATGCTTTTGCGTTGGCAGGTGGTTCACCTTCACCTTGTGTGCTGATGGCAATGAGTACCGTTTCTTCTGTACTCAGTTGTTGCAGTTTGTATTGTTCGGCAGCCACCAATTTTGTTTTTCTTCCGGCTTGTTTCAGTTTGCCGGCGAGGGTAGTGGCCACTTTTTTGGAGTTGCCGGTTTCCGTGCCGTAGAGTACGGTTATGGTGCCATTCGCAGTGGCTTTATTACTTGCAGGCGGCAGTTGCGCAGCGTCGTTTCCTCTGGCCAGTCCTGCGAGGTAGCCACTCATCCACAACCACTCTTCCGAAGTGCTTTGCTCAATGAGGGCATGTAATTGTTGTAATTTTGCGGGAGCCAACATGATAGAGTAATTGAGATGGATTAACGAACGATGGTAATGGTTTCAGCAGTCTTGGCTGCGGGTACTGTTGGTATCACGGTTACCGGATCAAAAAAATCTGTATTGGTTTGTGCGTTGCTGCTCCACATGAAACGCTTGTGCAGTTGTGCAGCCTCGCCAATGATGAGCAAAGCAGGTGACAAAAAGCGGTGTTGCTGCCAGTCGGTGCTGCAAGTGGCAAGTGTGCTCAACTGAAATTGCTGCAGTGGCGTAGTAGCTTGCTCTGCCAGCAAAATCGGTGTGTTGCCTTTTTTGCCATGTGCCATCAGTGTTTCTGCAAGGGTGAAACAGGTTTCGCCACTCATGTAAAACACCAATGTGTCGCTGGTGTTAGCAAGGTTTTGCCACTCGGCTTCATCTACGGCATCATGATTATAGTAGGTGAGCAAACGAACGCCTCTCGAAATATTTCTGGCGGTAAGTGGTACACCGGCAACTGCTGCAGTGCCCAGTGCTGCTGTAACACCCGGTACCAATTCGTAAGCAATCTGATGCGCTTCGAGTGTTTCCAGTTCATCGAGTATGTTGCTGAAAATGCTGATATCACCGCCTTTTAAACGTACCACATTGCGGTGCCTGCGGGCATGATGTACCAGCAATTCGTTGATGGTAAGTTGCGGTGTACTCTTGTCTTTGCGGCATTGCTTGCCTACAGGAATGATAATGGCTTGTGCTGCAAACTGCTGCGTAATGGCAGGATTGACCAATCTGTCCACCAGCACCACATCGGCTTGCGCCAAATGCCGGGCTGCTTTTATGGTGAGCAATTCTGGGTCGCCGGGTCCGGCACCAATAATGATGACTTTTCCTGTAGGGGTTGGTGTGAATGTTGTCAATTTGAATTCACTAGAAAGGTGAACAATTATGATACGGCTTTGTGCCAGATGATTTTTGGTCTTTGCTTATTGAATCATGCAGGCACCTACAGTAATGTTGCTGGTTTCATCGATGAGGATGGCGCCGCCGTTGGCACGTAAATCTGCGTAGCTATCGTAGGGCAATGCTACTGCTGTACGAATGGTCGCTTTCACAACTTCATTGAGTTTTACACTGCCATCAAAGGGGATGTTCTCCAGCGTATTCACATCAATTTTGTACTCAATGTTTTTTACCACGGCACGTACCCGGCTGCTGTTGAGCTGCAGCTGATATTTGTTGCCACTCAGCAAGGGTTTGGTATCCATCCAGCAGAGCAGCACCTCCAGTACATTGCTTTGCTTGGGCAAAAAAGAAGTGGGCACAATTACATCGCCACGGCTTACATCAACATCGTCGGCTAAGTGCAGCACAATGCTTTGCGGTGCATGAGCTTCTGTCACGTCTTTGAAGTTATGTTCTATGCGGGATACCGTTGTTTGAATGCCTGCTGGCAATACCGTTACTGGTTCTCCCACCTTGTAAGTACCGCTGATGATTTTGCCGGCATAACCACGGTAGTCGTGCAGCTCTTCTGTTTGAGGTCGTATTACGTACTGTACTGGAAAGCGACCTTGTGACAGGTTGATGTTTTCTGCAATTTCAACTGTTTCCAAAAACTCCAGCAAAGGCAGCCCTTTGTACCAGGGCATGCTGTCGGTTTTGTCAACGATGTTGTCGCCATTGAGTGCTGAAATGGGTACATAGGTTACATCATTCAGGCCCAGTTTTGCTGCAATCTGTGTGTAGTCAATTACGATGTTGTTGTACACGTCTTCAGAAAAATCAACAAGATCCATTTTGTTGATGGCTACCACTACTTTGGGAATACGCAGGAGGGATGCAATGATGCTGTGGCGGCGTGTTTGTTCCACCACGCCTTGGCGGGCATCTATGAGTACAATGATGAGTTCGGAATTGCTGGCACCCGTTACCATGTTGCGGGTGTACTGAATGTGGCCCGGCGCATCCGCAATAATGAATTTGCGTTTGGGCGTAGAAAAGTATTTATAAGCCACATCAATGGTAATGCCTTGCTCACGTTCGGCACGAAGTCCATCCGTCAGCAATGCCAAATCAATTTCGCCATTGGCTTTGTTTTTGGTTTGCCGTTCTATGGCTTCCAGTTGGTCTACCAATATGCTCTTGCTATCGTACAGCAAACGACCAATTAAAGTGCTCTTGCCATCATCAACACTACCTGCGGTTATAAATCGAAGTAAATCCATGTGTTTATTTTTTGATGTCTGATGTGTGATGTCTGATTTGGGAAACACATCAAACTATGATTTCAAATTATCTCTGTTTGCCTTTGCTGTTTTATCGGTTGCAGTGAATATCGCTGTCAGTTCATACGCTTCTTGAATTAACCGATCTAATCCTTCGGATTGAATTAGCTCAGATTCTTTTACAATTTCTAACCAATAATGACTTTCATCTGCTTCTTCAATTACTATTTGAATTTTATGTATAAAGTCTGCTGTTGATTTTGCTCTTTTGCTGGC
>JADLHL010000202.1 GCA_020848815.1 Chitinophagaceae bacterium
ACACGTTTTTCTGCGAATCTTTCAGGGTACGTACGCTGATGTTTTTCTGCATCATTTCCTGATCCATACCGGTCATGGTAATGGTGATGAATGCACCCGCCAGAATTTGTTTTACAAAAAAGAGTTTACTGCCCGGCTCACCAAAAAACACTTTGGAATACGGTGCTCCTTCGGGGTTGATGGTATTGCCAAGTTGTGCTACGGCTTCGCCCACACCCATATTGAGCTGCGATAAAATGAAGTACACACAAAGCACTAAGCCTGCCAGCATACAAGTGGTTTGCAGCATATCGGTATACACAATGGTTTTTACACCGCCTTCGTAAGTGTACACCAATATCATGAGCAGCAGTATGAGTGTGGTAGCCCAAAACGGAATATTGAAACTGCTGAGGATGGCATCTTGCAGAATATTCACCACCAGATACAAGCGGGCAGTGGCACCCAAGGTGCGGCTGAGTATAAAAAAGCCGGCTCCGGTTTTGTACGATTTAAAACCAAGCCTTGAGCTGAGGTAATTGTAAATAGACGTGAGGTTGAGCCGGTAATACAAAGGCAGCAACACATACGCTATTACAATGTAGCCAATGAGGTAACCGAGGGTAATTTGAAAGTAGGCAAAGGACTCTTTGGCCACACCGCCCGGTACACTTACAAATGTAACGCCACTCAGACTTGTGCCAATCATACCAAAGGCTACCAGCATCCAGTTGCTGTTTCTGTTGCCTATAAAAAAAGAATCATTGTTGGCATTGCGGCTGGTGTACCAGGCCACCCCCAGCAATACCAAAAAATAAACAAACACAATCGATAACAACAGCACTGCACTCATAGTGTAAAGTATAAATGATTGATGGTACAAAATAGGCATTTACCACATACCGAAGCTGTGAAGCACAAGGTTGGGTACTGCCTTTTTGCAACACTAGGCTGAAACATTCTTAAGAAAAAATATTTAAGGCAGTATAGTGCTCTCTGCTTACTGTAGTAAATTGCGTTTCCATGATACAAGCAATACAATCAATAGCCGTTTTTTGCGGCTCTAAAAATGGCAACAATGATTTGTTTGCCATACATGCCCGCCAGTTGGGCAGGCTGTTGGCCGAAGGGGGCTACCGGCTGGTGTACGGTGGTGGTGGCAAAGGGTTAATGGGTGCTGTGGCAGATGCTTCATTAGCTGCCGGTGGCACCGTAATTGGGGTGATACCGCAGCACCTGCGCAGTTGGGAGCATCAGCACGACGGGCTTACCGAACTGCATGTAGTACCCGATATGCATGTACGCAAAAAAATGATGTATGAGTTGTGCGATGCAGCCATCATATTGCCCGGTGGTTTTGGCACCATGGACGAGCTGTTTGAAATGCTTACCTGGAACCAACTGGCCATACACGATAAACCCATTTACGTACTCAACAGTGGCGGCTATTACTCCGATTTGTTTCAGATGATGCAACGCATGCAGCAGCAAGGTTTTTTATACGATCCCGTAAGTGAACGGGTGGGTATTTATGATTTGCCACAAACGCTCATGCTGCAGATAGACAAATTTGGCAAAGCCTAAAGTGCAAATCCGATATTGAAAAATGCCCTTTGCCCGTAAGGCGAACGGCTGTTTTGTAACACATCGTATTGCATACTCAGCAGTGTTTGTCCGCGGTTGCCCATGGGTATAGCCAAACCACCACCAATAAGCAGGGAAGGGATAAACGCACCATTGATTTTTACATCGGCTGCCGGTGGATTTTTGTATTTGATTTTACCCCAGTTGTAGTTGAGCTCCGGCTGTGCCGATAAAAATAAAAAGTTGACCGGGTACACTCTGGTAAATACATTCAAACCTGCGTATCCATAATTGTAGCGCTGGCTTTCATCGCCATTGAAGAAGCGGATCTTTTGGCTGGAATATGAAAAGTTGACACCGGCCCCGGCTACTATATTTCTGGTAAAAGCATAGCCCACTTGCGGCGAAAACTGGATGAAGGTAAAATCGCCAAAGGTGGCGCCAATATTGCCACCCATCACCAACTTCGATTTGTCAAACTTGCGGGGTGCTTCTTCGGTTGCGGGTGTTTCTTGTGCCCATGCTTGTGTAGCTAAGATGGCCATTGCTGCCAATGTCAGTATTTTTTTCATCCGGATATTTTTTGTGTGTTGCCCTGCAAAATAGAACAAATTGGCATGGGCCGCAGTCTGCCTGACTGATAAAGAAATCTCAAAGCTGTATCAGCGCTAATAGTTTGTTAAGAGGGATGAAGAAATTTTGTACGAAACGAATCGTACTATATTTACGAAACAATTCGTAAAACAAATAAATCAACACCTATGCAACAAACCATGAACCGCCGTCGCTGGCTATTGCCGGCCATTGTAGTTGTAACCGCCATTGTATTGTTACAGCCTCCGTTTCGGGGTATTGCGCAGCCAAAAGCCGCCCCGCCGGCTGCAGTAAATGCGGATACCAGCCGTAAAAAATCTGTTACCATGGCGGAGGCTGAAGCCCGGTTGGCCGAAGCCATGGCCGCTTTGCAACAAGCCATGGCCAACCTGCCCAAAGATGCGCTGGCGCAGGCCCGGGCCGGCATGCAAACCGCCCTACAGCAACTGGATATGCAGGCCGTGGAAGCATCGCTGCAAGCAGCCAAAGCGCAACTTGATGCGATACGATTAAACAAAGACATCAGCAAATACATGAGCCACGAAGCCTTGGCCGCCATGGAAACGGAGCTGGCCCATGCCCGGCAAGTGCAGGCCTCCGAAATGGCAAATGCCATGAAGGAGATGCAAGCTGCGATGGCAGGTAAGGAAAAAGAAATACAACAAGCCATGGCCGAAGCACAGGTGCAGCTAAAAGCCGCAGCGGCACAATTGAAAAATACTCAGGAAGGCCTTCAGGCATTGAAGAAAGACGGCCTGCTGAAAGATGATGAACAAGTACAGATAGAATGGAAGGAGGGTATTCTGTACATCAACGGAGCGGCACAATCGAAAGCCGTATCGGATAAATACAAAGCCTATTTTGGTGAAGAGCCGCCAACCGCCAATAAAACAGGCAAACGCATCGTTCTATAACACGTCCACACCACACCCAAGCGTACACACATTTACCCACGACCGGAAATCTGGCATCTGCCGGTTTCCGGTTTTTTCATTTTGCCCCACTGTAGTAGCCGGAGGGTAGGAAAGTTTTCAGGAGTAACGGTAACTGTTGTAGTTTTAGCATCAATAGATGATGGTGATAAAAGGAACATTGGCATAAATGGAATCGACTGAAGCGGCCTGCAAAGCGGAAGACTTTCGCCAAAGAGGTAAAATAGTAAATGTAATGATGATATACCAGGCATTAACTCACAAAAACTATTGTGTAAATGTTCTATACAATTCAAAAGCGGAGTAATTCATATGGTGTAAAAATTATGGTTTTCAAAAACATTATATTCTTACTTGTTGCATTTACATTTTGCAAAACACTGCATGCACAAACAGACACGCTATTTTGGTTTGCTGCCCCAGAAGTGTCAAAAGATGAGAGTAACGAATTCGATAGACCAATAAATTTCAGAATTACTACTTACGATTTGGCTTCACTAGTAACAATTACACAGCCAGCAAACCCCAACTTTCTTCCGCAGATTATCACGATACCGGCCAGAAGTACACAAGCCATTGATTTAACTAGCTGGATTGATGTGATTGAAAATAAACCAGCAAATACAGTACTCAACTATGGAATAAAAATCACATCCACTAATCCTGTTACTGTGTACTATGAAGCAGATGAATGGTTAAATCCAGAAATATTCGTGCTTAAAGGGCAAAATGCACTTGGCAATGAATTCTGGATACCTTCTCAAAATTTTTTAAACAATTCGCCCAACTTCTTTCCAATTCCAAATTCATCGTTTGATATTGTAGCAACTGAAGACAATACAACTATTACAATTACACCTACGAGTCAAATCATAGGACATGTCGGTGGAAATGCATTCACTATTTTATTGAATAAAGGCCAAACTTATTCTGCCACTGCTGCAAGCGGCTTAGCTGCAAATCATTTAAACGGTTCTAAGGTAATCTCAAATAAGCCGATAGCTATTACAATCAAAGACGATTTATTAAATGGTCTTCCAGACTATGGGACATGTTCTGATTTATGCGGCGACCAAATTGTTCCAGTTAACTTATTAGGAACTGAATATATTGCTATTAATGGTTTTTTAAATTCTCCCAAAGACATGGTGTTTGTCCTGGCTACTCAAAATGGGACAAATATTTATCAAGATGGAAATCTGGTTTCTACGATTAATGCAGGGCAAACAATAAGATTGAGCGTTGGTGATTCATCAACGCATATAAAATCTACTTCACCGGTTTATGTGTTACAACTAAGTGGATTTGGTTGTGAATTTGGCATTGATGTACTTCCTCCTATAATATGCACAGGCTCAACAGAAGTAGCATTTACAAGGTCGGTAAGTGAACCGCTGTTTTTAAACATACTCGTACGTGGTGGTGGACAAAATAGTTTTTTTATTAATGGAGTAGGCGGAGTGGTTAACGGAACAAACTTCAAACAAGTACCTGGCACATCGGGGCAATGGTTTACTGGCCAATTTACATTACCATCAAATAACTACCCAGTAGAAAGCGCAATAAGAATTACAAACTCGATTAATTCTACATTCCATGCAAGCATAATTCACGGAGGAGCAACAACCGGAAGCAGATTTGGATACTTTTCGAACTTCAATAAAATAAAAGTAAAGGCGTATATCAATAACAACCAACTCTGTGATGGGGCTACTATCAAACTTTCAGCCGATTCAATTTTTCAAGCCATTTACAGCTGGAAAGGGCCAAATGGGTTTTACTCAAATACACGCAACTCTGATATTTTCAATATACAAGCTCTTAATAGTGGTAAATACATTGTTACAGCATCTGTATTAGGATGTCAAAGTTTACCAGATACAGTATCAGTAACAATAAATCCTACAACAAATCAAATTATTAATGCTTCGATTTGTCAAGGAAACGTTTATACATTTCCTAATGGAGATACATCAACGATCTCTGTCAGAAATACATCTGTTTTAATTAGTAGCCTTGGTTGCGATAGCATAATAAATACAAACCTAATTGTAGCTCAAAAGTCATATTCGAACTTAGATATTAGGATTTGTGAAGGACAGTTCTATTTAGGGTATAGTAAAACAGGAATTTATATTGATACTCTGGTTTCCGCTAATGGTTGTGATAGCATCCGAACTTTGAACTTAACGGTTTTGCCAAAAGCATTCTCAACAATCAGCCAAACAATTTGTCAAGGGCAATCATACTTGGGTTATTCATCTAGCGGCATTTATATTGATACACTTACCTCCTCTAATGGGTGTGACAGTATTAGAACATTAAACCTGACAGTGGAAATCAAATCGTTCTCGAATTACAGCACAACTATATGCAAAGGCGAAAACTACCATGGATATACAGTTAGTGGCACTTTCATAGATACTTTGGTAGCCTCAAATGGCTGTGATAGTATACGGACGATAAGGCTTGAGGTTTTAGATAATTGTGAGGTTTTATTCCCTTCTGCTTTTACGCCAAATAATGATGGAAAGAATGACGTTTTTAAAGCGTTAAATGCCAATAATCTAACAGACTTCTCACTTGCTATTTTTAATAGATGGGGTGAGAAAGTTTTTGAAACATTAGACTTTAGAGCTGGATGGAATGGCGTTTTCAATGGTGTCCAGCAGCCCGCCGGAGCATATGTTTGGTACAGTAGATTTATAAAGGCAGGAGTAAGAAAACAGTTGAAGGGAACTGTAATCTTAATAAGATGACAGTAACCAATAAAAGTATCGATAGACAGAAACTTGCCATTCACATAATATAGATTTCAAAATCAACCTATTTACAGTAAGCATTTTGGCAAAGGATAAATGATTGACATATTACATATTAAACAAAGAGCACTTTTTATGAAGAAATTATTAATGGGAGTTTTAGGATTTTTCCCAACAGTGTTGTTTGGACAAATAACATTAGTACCTAAGTATACCCATCCTGATTCGAGTATATTATTTGTTGGTGTTAATAATGAATTCAGCATTGATGGTTTAAATGATACAAAAGGTGTTCTTGTCACCTCAACGCTTAAATCGAAATGCGATATCCTTGAACAAAAACTAATAGTGAGACCAAATACTACCGGAATTGATACATTAAAAGTTTATAAAAACAAAAAGCTACTCACAATAAAAGTATATAACACTGAATTCTTGAGCGACCCTGCTCCGTTATTAGCAAACACTTTTGATAAAACATTGACTGTAGGTAGGTTAGTTGCGATACCCTATGTATCTGTCAGAATACCTAAAACTATTAACATCGGACCCTTTCACATTAGCATGTTTGAACTCACTTTAATTCAAAATAAAAAGGGGCAACAGAAAACTGTTTATTCAACAGATGGAAATAAGCTAAGCGAACAAATGATATCGGGTATTAGGAAATTAGAACCAGGTGATGAAATACTAGTTAGCAAACTAATATGCGTTGGTCCAGATGGCACAAGTAGAATGATGCCCAAATTTAAAGTGACCATTCAGTAGTTTCAGCTCTCATTTTTTTTGTGTCACATCCGTTTCTGGCAACATCTTTGCGGCATGCATCCCAAGCACATTTCCATCGCCGATTATACCTACCATTTTTCGCCGATGCGGGTGTTATCACCCGCAACTACGAGAGTGCACAAATAACTGTTGGTAATGACAATAATAGTGTAGCATCAGCTCTCATTTTTTTTGTGCCACATCCGTTTCTAGCAACATCTTTGCGGCATGCATCCCAAGCACATTTCCATCGCCGATTATACCTACCATTTACCGGAAGACCGTATAGCCCGCTACCCATTGCCCAACCGCGACGATAGCCAGCTGTTTGTGTACCAGCAGGGGCAGATTACCCGGGAAAAATTTCCGGCCATTGTGCAGCATTTGCCTGCGCATGCCATGCTGGTGTTCAACAACAGCCGGGTGGTTGAAGCAAGGTTGTTGTTTCAGAAAGCCTCGGGCGGCATCATCGAGTTGTTTGCACTGGAGCCGCATGAGCAATACGCCGATATTACCGCGGCCATGAACTGCACGGGCAGCATCCAATACAAATGTTTGGTGGGTGGTGCCAGCAAGTGGAAGGCCGGTATGCTGCTACAAAAAGAAGTGCAGCACGAAGGAGAAACGGTGCTCATTACTGCCGCCATGCAGGAGCGACGCAGCGATTGTTTCATCATTCATTTTTCGTGGACGCCGACTTCGCTGGCTTTTGCGCAGATACTGCACCTGATGGGTGAGATGCCCATTCCGCCGTATTTGCAACGCAAGGCGGAAGCATCCGATCTGGAACGCTATCAAACCGTGTACGCATCGCAGGATGGCAGTGTGGCGGCACCTACAGCAGGCTTGCATTTTACACCCGCCATTCAGGAGGCCCTGGTAAAAGCCGGTCATCCGTTGCAGTATGTAACGCTGCATGTGGGGGCGGGTACGTTTAAGCCGGTAAAAGCCGAAAGCATGCAAGACCATGAAATGCATGCCGAGTTTATAGATGTAGATACGGCTACCATTGAGGCATTGCTGCAACAAGACAGCATCATTCCTGTAGGTACCACCAGCATGCGTACGCTGGAAAGTGTGTACTGGATGGGGGTGAAAACCTATCATCAGCCCGCCATTAGTTTGCAGGCATTGGAAATGCAACAATGGGAAGTGTACGATACCTGGCTGCAGCAAAACCCCGGCAAGGAAGCGGCGCTGAATAGTTTGCTGTCGTGGATGCGGCGGCAGGGCTTGCAGCGGCTGATTTTGCGGACGCAAATCATTATTGCGCCGGGTTATGCGTTTCAGTTGTGTAGAGGATTGGTCACCAATTTTCATCAGCCCAACAGTACGTTGCTGTTGCTGGTGGCGGCATTGATAGGCGAAGACTGGAAGCGGCTGTATGAATTTGCCCTCGGCCATGAGGGGCGTTTTTTGAGCTATGGCGATAGCAGTTTGCTGCTGCCTTAGTCTACCATGGTTTCGAAGCGGCCTTCGTGTAGCACGGCATCGTTGCACACAATGCGCAGCAAAAAACGCTGGCCTTTGGGCAGTAATCTTGTGGAAATGTAAATGTTGCTGCCTTTAAACCAGCCTTGGCGGAGTACCTGCCCCAATTGAGAGAGTATTTGGTACTGCAGCATTTCGTTGCAGTGGCAAGATGGGATGCTGATGGGCAAGCTGCTTTCAGCCAGTACCGGATGCATGTAGCCTGTGTTCATATACGCACTTGATTAAATCAATCGGTGATTGCGAATGGTATCTATCTAAGGCTTTGGGGCGAAATGCAACGGCCGGAAAGTGTGGGAAAAGCGGAAGAAATATGCAGTGGGTTAGTAAGTAAGTAGGCTCAATATACAACAGCTTTTCCGCAAATCAATGTGTGTACATTAATTTTTTATGATTTTCCCGATTTTTTGATATAAGTCAATGCCGGCCGGCTCAGGCTTTTGCCAGCGGAATTTCTACTAAAAATGAACTGCCTTTACCAAGGGTGCTTTCTACTTTGATGCGGCCTTTGTGGGCATCCACAATGGATTTTACATAGCTCATGCCCAACCCGAAACCCTTCACGTTGTGAATGTTGCCGGTATGTGCCCGGTAAAATTTTTCGAAAATGCGTTTGACGGATTCTTTGGTCATACCAATGCCCTTGTCATCAATCTTCATACAAAAGTATTTGCCGGTACTGTGGGTGGTAATCATTATTTCCGGCGCATCTTTTGAGTACTTGATGGCATTGTCCATGAGGTTGTTTACCAGGTTGGTAAAGTGTTGTTCATCCACAAAAATCTGATCGTTGCGGGCATTGAGTTGCAGGCTGGCGCTGCCTTGTTTTTCGGCCAGTACCAGTTTGTAGTTGTCGAGCACATGCTCAATAATATGATGGCCGCTGCATTTTTGTTTGTTCAGCGTCAGCTCTTGCCGCTCAAGGGTTGCGGCTTGTAAGATGGTTTCCACATGCTTGTTCATGCGTTTGTTTTCATCTTTGATGATGCCGCGGAAATATTGCAGTTTGCTTTCGTCTTTCAGCACTTTTTCGTTGCTCAGGGCATCTACCGCCAGTGAGATAGTGGCCAGTGGGGTTTTAAATTCATGCGTCATGTTGTTGATGAAATCGCTTTTGATTTCGCTCAGCTTTTTCTGGTTGAGCATGGTGCTCAGGGTGAGGTAAAAAGCAAACATGATAAAGAGGGTAAAAATGATGGCGCCGATGAAATCGAAGTACGATTCTTTTACCGCCAGCTTTTTGTAATCAGGAATAACGACGACGATGTTTTCATAAGGAGCCAGGCCCTCGGCCCATGTGCCTACGGGTGGTTCTATGGGCAGGTTCCAGATGTAATTGTTGATGGTATCTTCTACTACGTGATTGAAGCCCGGCGACTTCATTTCGTAGTTCATCAGGTTGATATTGTTGATGATGGCAAACTCGAAATGATTGGCCGGAATTTGATTGGCTTTGAAGGCTGCCTCCAGTTTTTCCCGTACTTCAAATTGGGTAAAACGTTCGGAAATAAGCGCCGGTTGCATCAGCTCTACCGGTACCAGCTCGTTGCTCAGGTTTAGCGAACTCTTGCGGCGCTGCCGCAGCGAAGGCGTACGGGTATTGGTTTCGCTAAGGTCTTTGCCTACTGTTACAATCGACTTTACTACTTTCTCGTACAGTTGCTCCTGCTTTACCAGCAGCAGGTTTTGAATACGGTTGTACTGCATGTAGATGATGCCAATCAACGAAACGGTGATGAGCAAAATGATTACTGGGAGCAGCTTTTTTAGCGACATAGAAGAAGTAGAATAGCGGACAAATGTAACGGTACAAATCACTGCTCCGGAAAATCCTGATTTTTTTTAACGTCCGTTGAAACACCCGCCACTACCAATTGGGTAAAAAAACTTTCAACAGCTGAATGAGAATTCAATCATTACACAATACTTTGAAGTATGATTGAACCTGCACCTGGAGTGATATTGATTTCGGAGCCTTTTTTGAAGGATCCCAATTTCATGCGAACGGCTGTGTACCTGTGCGAACACAGTGAGGACAGCAGCTTTGGCCTGGTGATGAACCGTCCTTTTGAACAGCAGCTCGACGATTTTATACCGGCACTGGATGGCATGGCCATTCCGCTGTTTTATGGCGGGCCGGTGCAAACAGATACTTTACACATTTTGCATACCCTGCCCGATGCCATTCCCAATGCTACACAGGTATCCAACGGCGTGTACTGGGGCGGCGATTTTCCATGTATTATCGATTTGATTGTGGCGCAGCAACTCGATCTGGACCGTATCCGGTTTTACCTTGGGTACAGCGGATGGGGTACAGGGCAGCTGGAAGGTGAGATAGCTGAAAAAAGCTGGCTGACGGTAGCGGGTGGCCCATCTCTGGTATTTCATCCGGAGCCCGAAGGCATTTGGAAAATGGCGGTGCAGCAGTTAGACAAATCGTTTCACCCCATTATTCATTATCCAATCGATCCTCAATTGAATTAAAATAAAAAACGCTTCGATGATGTATCGAAGCGTTTTTCTATTGCTGAATGAGTGCTTACAGTTCAGTAGCGCCTTCTACCAGTACAGTGGCTTTGTTATTGATGACCTCAATAAAACCGCCGGTAATGTCGAAGCTTACGGTACTGTTTTTGTCTTTCAGCACTTTTACTTTTCCCTTGCCCAAAGCACTTACCATGGGGGCGTGTTTTTCCAGTATTTCGAACAAGCCGCTTACACCGGGAAGCTGAACGCCGTACACGTCGTCGCTAAAGAGCTTTTTTTCGGGAGTCAGTATTTCTAAGTTCATGTGTTACAGATTTGGCGTTGAAAAATAGGCACGAAAGCAAATAGGGATTAACCCTGAGCCTGAGCCATCATTTTCTTACCTTTTTCAATAGCGTCTTCCAACGTACCTACCAGGTTAAAGGCTGCTTCAGGGTACTCATCCACTTCACCGTCCATAATGGCGTTGAAGGCACGGATGGTATCGTCGATGCTTACGAATACACCTTTGAGACCGGTGAATTGCTCGGCCACGTGGAAAGGCTGGCTGAGGAAACGCTGCACCTTACGGGCACGGGCTACAGTCATTTTATCTTCGTCGCTCAGTTCGTCGATACCGAGGATGGCGATGATGTCCTGCAGTTCCTTGTAGCGCTGGAGAATCAGCTTTACACGGTTGGCCGTGTTGTAGTGAGCATCACCCACGATAGCTGGCGTAAGGATACGGCTGGTAGAGTCCAGTGGATCCACCGCAGGGTAAATACCCAAGTCGGCAATCTTACGGCTCAATACAGTGGTAGCATCCAGGTGGGCGAAGGTGGTAGCAGGAGCGGGGTCCGTCAAGTCATCCGCAGGTACGTATACGGCCTGTACAGATGTGATTGAACCGTTTTTGGTAGAAGTGATACGCTCTTGCATCAAACCCATTTCGGTAGCCAGCGTAGGCTGGTAACCTACCGCTGAAGGCATACGGCCCAAGAGGGCAGATACTTCAGAACCGGCCTGAGTGAAACGGAAGATGTTATCTACGAAGAAGAGGATGTCTTTTCCTTTTCCCTGACCGTCGCCATCGCGGAAGTATTCGGCGATAGTCAAACCAGAGAGGGCTACACGGGCACGGGCACCAGGAGGTTCGTTCATCTGGCCAAACACGAAGGTGGCCTTAGATTCTTTCAGGCCTTCCAGATCTACTTTTTCCAGATCCCAGCCGCCTTCTTCCATGCTGTGCTTGAAATTGTCGCCGTAGTTCATAATGCCGGCTTCAATCATTTCACGCAGCAGGTCATTACCCTCACGGGTACGTTCGCCTACACCAGCAAATACAGATAAACCACCGTATCCTTTGGCAATGTTGTTGATCAGTTCCTGAATCAGTACCGTTTTACCTACACCGGCACCACCAAACAAACCAATTTTACCACCCTTTGCGTATGGTTCAATCAGGTCAATTACTTTGATACCAGTGTACAAGATTTCTGATGCTGTACTCAGGTTTTCGAATGCAGGTGGCTTGGCGTGGATGGGGCGGCCGTTGGTTTTGTCTACTGCAGGCAATCCGTCGATAGGATCGCCCGTTACGTTGAACAAGCGACCGTTGATGGCTTCGCCGACAGGCATGGCAATTGCTTTGCCGGTATCTACCACGGCCATACCGCGAACCAGACCTTCGGTTCCGTCCATGGCAATGCAGCGAACGCTGTCTTCACCCAGGTGTTGCTGGGCTTCGAGTACCAGGGTATCGCCATTTTCACGCTTTACTTCCAGGGCGTTGTAAATTTCAGGAAGCTTTGACTTGCCGTCGAATTGAACGTCAATTACGGCACCAATGATCTGTTTGATCTTACCAACGTTGGCCATAGTATTTATTGTTTGTCGAAATAATGGTCAAATTGAAAAGGCGCAGGCAATACCGGTAGGGTTGGAAAACTAGTATACCTGTTTTCAAATTGGCTGCAAAAGTAAGGGAGGCAATTGTATTATAGTGATGCGGGCCCACAAAAAAACCAAATAATCATGGCGGCGAGGTTAATAAGTGCAGCAGAAAGAGGGCCAAGGATTATTTTGGAAAATCTGGCCTTGTTTTTTTGGGTAATATTTGGATTCCTGCAAATATTCCTGCAACCTTTGTTGGTATTTTTCACCTACCTGTGTCCGGTAAGTAATTTGGAGCACGGGTGATTTTTGAAATTTTTTTTATGAATTTGTACATTGGTAACCTCAGCTGGGGTACATCGGAAGCAGACCTCCAGCAGCTCTTTGAAGCGTACGGCGAAGTATCTTCTTGCAAGATTGTAACCGACAAGATGACGAACCGTAGCAAAGGCTTCGGCTTTGTAGAAATGCCGAACAACGATGAAGCGAACGCTGCTATCAATGCCCTCAACGGCAAAGATGTTGGTGGTCGTAACATCAGCGTAAACGAGGCACGTCCTCGTGAAGAGCGTCCTTCTGGCGGCGGCGGTGGTTTCCGTGGCGGCAACCGTGGCGGTGGTGGTAACTACGGCGGCGGTAGCGGCTATGGCGGCGGCGGTCGTGGCAGGTACTAAGCTTTGCATCATTTAGGTTCTCCATATATCGGTCCCGTTATTTGGCTCCCCGTAAATGAAAACGCATTTCAACCCCGGTTTCACCAACCGGGGTTTTTTGTGCC
>JADLHL010000203.1 GCA_020848815.1 Chitinophagaceae bacterium
CCAATGAATCGGCAATATTGAAATCGTATGGCGGATGAATGAACATATTCGTCCAGCCTTCAGATGGTTTCAACAATTTTTCGGCAGTAAAAGATGTTTCCAAACCACGCATGGTAGTAGTGCCAATGGAGCAGATGCGGTGTCCCTCGGTTTTAGCTTTGTTTACAATGCGGCAAGCTGTTTCATCTATGCGATAGTATTCAGCATCCATTTTGTGCTTGCTCAGGTCTTCCACTTCTATGGGGCGGAAAGTGCCGAGGCCTGTGTGCAGCGTTACTTCTGCAAAACGCACCCCTTTAATTTCGCAACGCTTAATCAGTTCGCGGCTGAAGTGCAGGCCGGCGGTTGGAGCCGCTACTGCACCTTCATATTTTGCATATACCGTTTGGTAGCGTTCTTTATCAGTTTCGTCGGGCTTACGCTTAATGTATTTTGGCAATGGTGTTTCGCCCAAAAAGTCAAGCATTTTGCGGAAAGCTTCTTCAGTATCGTCCCATAAAAACTTGATGGTACGGCCCCGGCTGGTGGTGTTGTCAATTACTTCAGCTACCAGTTCGTCGTTGTCGCCAAAGTAGAGTTTGTTGCCCACACGAATCTTTCTTGCGGGATCAACAATTACATCCCACAGGCGGTTAGGGCGGTTCAGTTCACGCAGCAAAAACACTTCAATTTTTGCACCTGTTTTTTCCTTTCTGCCATACATTCTTGCGGGAAAAACCTTGGTGTTGTTTACTACAAATACATCCTTGTCGTTGAAAAAATCCATGATTTCGTAGAAATGATGGTCTCTCATTTCACCGGTCTTACGATCAATAACCATGAGGCGGCTGTCTTCGCGGCGCTTCAATGGGCTTTGTGCAATGAGGTTCAGCGGAAGGTCGAACTTAAACTGCGAAAGTTTCATACAGGAAAAATGCTTTAAAGTCAATAAAACTGATAACCTACAAGCACCTGTACGACTACGATACAAGATGGACATACTTCTCTGGGAAGCATGTGGAAGGGACACATCCAATTGGCCTTACGGCGCCAGTTGGTTATCAAATTGTCCAATAATCTGTTATTATTGGGGCTGGCAAAGGTAATAAGAAGGAGAACTAAAAACGCAAGCCACCAGAAATTTACGCCTGTTAAAAAAACAAACGCCTCATTATTTAGATGAGGCGTCTATGATTTAGAATTTCAGGTGCCTAACTGTGAGGCCGTTATTCTGTAGTTGTTTCAGCGAGTCGATGCCGATTTTGATGTGTTGGTCTACAAACTGGCTGGTCACGTTTTTATCGCTGGCCTCGGTTTTTACCCCTTCGGGTACCATGGGGCTATCGCTTACAAGCAGTAGTGCGCCTGTAGGAATTTTGTTGTAAAAACCAACCGTAAAAATGGTGGCCGTTTCCATATCAATAGCATAAGCCCTTACTTTTTGCAGGTATTCTTTAAACTCATCATCGTGCTCCCACACCCGGCGGTTAGTGGTATAGCAAGTGCCTGTCCAATAGTCTATGCCTTTGTCGCGAATGGTGGTAGACACAGCTTTTTGCAAAGCAAATGCGGGGAGTGCAGGCACTTCGGGAGGAAAGTAATCATTGGAAGTACCCTCACCGCGAATGGCAGCGATGGGTAAAATGAGGTCGCCAATTTTGTTGCGTTTTTTGAGGCCACCACATTTGCCCAAAAAAAGTACCGCTTTGGGTTCTATGGCCGATAGTAAATCCATAATGGTAGCAGCACCGGGGCTGCCCATACCAAAGTTGATAATGGTAATGTTGTCGGCAGTGGCACATTGCATGGGCCTGTCTTTACCAATTACTGCTACATTGTGCCATTGGGCAAAGAGATCTACATAATTACTAAAATTGGTGAGCAGAATATATTCACCAAATTGTTCGAGAGACTGGCCGGTATAGCGTGGCAGCCAGTTGTTTACTATATCTGTTTTTGTCTTCATATCAACTTGAGCTACAGCGTTTCATCACTGCAGGATAATTGATAAAGGTAATCAATACTTTTGGCTGATGATACAAATCAACTTTCCTGAGCCAGCGTTTCGATTGAGAGAGACGGATGGGATGAGGGAAATATTTGATCCGCTGCGCAAAAGATGGTTGGTACTTACGCCTGAAGAATGGGTGCGCCAAAACCTGTTGCAATGGCTGGTACAAGTGCAACAAATTCCTGCTGCCTTAATTGCATTGGAAAAAATGATTGTGGTTGCCGACAGAAAGCGTCGCTTCGATGTTGTGGTATATGACCGCCAACACGCACCCTGGCTGCTGATTGAATGCAAGGCGCCTGACATTTTATTGAACGATAAAGTATTGCAGCAGGCACTCAGCTACCTCAGCAAAGTGCCGGCGCAACTGCTCATGATTTCGAATGGGCAACAACATTTGTGCTGGCAGCGGCAGGAGGGAACCCTGCAATTGATAGACCAGCTTCCTCCATTATCATAAAAAAAGCGACTGTTAAGAAACAGTCGCTTTTTGCATCAATCGATATGCCTTGTATTATGGGAAAATTCCAAGTTCTGAATAGCTTGTTGCAACCTTGTTGATAGCTACAACGTATGCAGCACTACGCATGTCAGGAATCTCCGGATTTTTGTGCCAGCACTCGATGATTTCACGGGTGGCTTGCACCATGGTTTCTTCGAGGCCGCTATGAACCAGATCTACTTCATCGGGGCCGTGCATGATGGCTTTTCTTTCGGCTTCGGCCATGTTTTTACCCGACAGTTCTTCCATTTGGTTGAGGATGCGGGCATTCATGTTTTCGGTGAAGCGTTTTTCCATACGACCATACCGAACGTGGCTCAGGTTTTTCAACCATTCGAAGTAGGAAACCGTTACACCACCTGCGTTCAGGTACATATCAGGTACGCATACGATTCCTTTTTTAGCAAATACTTCATCTGCTTCAGGCGTACAGGGGCCGTTGGCTGCTTCTCCAATGATTTTGGCTTTGATGCGGTCTGCATTTTCACCATTTATCACGTTTTCCAATGCAGCAGGAATGAGGATATCGCAAGGTAGTTCCAGCGCTTCTTTGCTATTGGTAATGTTTGTAGCTCCGGGGAAGTTGAGAATGCTGCCGGTTGCTTTGCGGTGTTGGAATACTTCTTCTTCGTTCAGGCCGTTCTCATTGTAGATGGCGCCTTCGTATTCTGCAATGGCAATTACTTTGCAACCCCCTTTTTCACGGAAGAATTTGGCACTGTGATAGCCCACGTTGCCGAGGCCTTGCACCACCACTGTTTTGCCTTCGAGTCCTAATGGCAAACCAATTTTATCCATTACTTCAGGCATGCTGCACACTTCACGTACACCAAAGAATACACCGAGACCAGTGGCTTCTTTACGACCACGTACGCCGCCTTGTGAAATTGGCTTACCCGTTACACAACCATAGCCATCAATTTCGCCTGGCTTCAGAGTAGTGTAGGTGTCTACAATCCAAGCCATTTCACGTTCGCCGGTACCATAGTCAGGAGCGGGAACATCAATGCCCGGGCCAATGAAGTTTTTCTTCACCAGTTCAGAGGTGTAACGGCGGGTGATTTTTTCCAGCTCGTAAGCACTATGCTTACGAGGGTCAATTTTGATACCACCTTTACCACCACCAAAAGGTACGTTCACAATGGCGCATTTGTAGGTCATCAATGCAGCCAGTGCCATTACTTCATCTTGGTTTACTTCGGTTGAAAAACGGATACCACCTTTGCAAGGAGCCTTGTGGTGGCTGTGTTGTACACGGTATGCTTCAATCACTTCAATGTGACCATCATCCATTTTTACAGGGTATCGCATACGCAGCACTGAGTTACATGCTTTGATTTGTTCGAGAATACCCGGATCCCATTTGGTGAATTTGGCAGCTTTGTCGAAGCTAGTGCCTACACTTTCAAAAAAACTGTACTCGGCAGACATAAAATGTTTTTTGGTTTAACAATCGTTATTTCTATAGCAAGCAGTCCATGCATGGCCGCATGGATATTGAAGCAAAAATGAATCAGGCGCTGTGTTCTTTTTCCAGTGCCTTTACTTTTTTCTCGAGGCGAATGAGGTACAATACAATACCTGCCAACACGGTGGAAAGTACTGCTACCACTACGTAAATTTTACCGTTGCTGCGCATGGTATCTGCCATTTCTACCGGCTGATTTTCAGCAGGAACTTGTGCAAACATTACCAGTGAAGCAACAAAAAAAGCGAGGAACAGCGAGGCTGTTTTGATATACTTAGCCATTGAGAATGTTTCTGTCTTTAATAAGTTGAATGCGGATGTACAACTGCGATATCCAAACGCCCAGCAACGTCCAGCCCAAAACGGCAGGCCAGAAAATAATGCGCATCATAGGGTCGATATCATTCTGGTTGATGGCCGGGTTGCCTTCGCCGCCGGGGTGCAGGCTTTCGTACATTCTCGGTATGATAAAAAGGGTAGGAAAGAGCATGGTGTATGCAAAAATGTTGTACACCGCACTTACCCGTGCCCGTTTATCAATGTCATCAATAGAAGAACGTAAGATGAAATAAGCTGCGTAAATGAGCAAAGCAATGGCCGCCAAAATTTGCTTGATATCGTTGCTCCAGGGCTGGCCCCAGGTGTAGTTGGCCCAAATGGCACCGGTTACAATACCCAACACGCCAAAAAGCATACCCGTGCTGGCAAATCGGCTACCCTTTATATCGTGCGACAATTTTGAATGACGCAGATATAATATGGAGTACACTACAGACACCGACATTAATATCATCATGCCAAACCACATGGGTACGTGGTAGTACAAATTGCGGATACTTTCATTGACAATGGGCCGTGCAGGAACAGGCAGCAAAAGGCCAGCCACAAAGGCGTACAACAAGCAGGCTACCGACAGTATTTTCCACCAGGATTTCTTCATGAATTGGGATGTCGTATTTGATGTTCGACATCGTTTGTGGTGTGCAAAAATAGGATGAAAGGGGGCTTCAGTTTGTATTAAAGTTATCCCAAACCAACGCTGATATGTGCATGGGTTGCCAGGCGTAAAAAGTTGGGCAAAATAGTATCGTGAGTATATAAAATTTTATCAGGGTCACTCAGGTGATCAATCATGTCTTGCCATTTAGCTTCGCCATGATTTTCAATCACGGTTTTCTTTTTGTCTTCCCGCAATAAATACATGGTCATACCAATGGCATCGGCTTCGGGGTGAAACTGTGTGCCGAAGAAATAAGGCGAAAAGCGAATGGCCATCACGGCTCTTTCCAAAGCCACATGCGGCCGGGCTTTTTCTATACATAATAATGATGCACCCATATCGCGGAGGCGTTGGTGGTTGGGTTCAATCACCTGAAAATCGCGGCTGTCTACAGCGTAGAATGGCTCTTTTAAACCAGCAAAAACGGGTTCTGCTTCGGCTGTATTAATCATGTGAACAGGAAATACACCAAATGAAGTGGATCTTCTTTTGCAAACATTGCCCACTCTATAGTGCCGGCATGCCAGCTGAAAGCTGTGGCAAATAAAAAACACATGTTTCTTGCGCAGATTGGCCGGGTTGGCATTCCATTGTTCAATTTGTTGGAGCCAGCTAAAGTAGGCGGCTTCCCACTCGCTGCCTTCCGATTCGAGAGGGCTACCCGGCCCACCACTGCTGATGAAAATATCGAAGCTGGTATCGGGCACTTCCAGTTTGCGGCGAACGTCAAACTCGGTAATGGTAATATCCAGCCCATGATGGTCGGCAAAACTGTTGACTATTTCACGAATGCCCCGCATGCCCTGGTTTTCGAAACCTTCATACAAATCGAGAATTGCCAGTTTTACCATGCTTAACCTTTCAAGTTGGAAAGCGGCAAAAGTAGGTAACCGAAGCATTGTTCACACTATGCGGTTGTCAACAATATAATAGGGACGAACTTGTAAGGGCAGCTGTAATCATTTCAGTTCTTATTAGGTATAAAATCGACATGTAGCATAGTCGCCGTATTCTAAAGGCTTTATTCAGAAATCATTAAAATTATAAACATGATATTTTAATTACATCTGAAATACTTAATTGTAATTAATACAATTCATGAATATGATTAATGAGTTGGTGTTTGTCTAATTTTTGGGAAAAGTGCTAAAAAAACCTTCATGAAGCGTTAACAAACATTTTACAGTTACATAACCATAGGTTATATTGCGAGCACTAACAATTTTCTGTTTCACCAAAAACAAAACAGTATGAGAAAAATGCTACTACTTGTTGTAGCTCTGGTCAGCTCATGGGCCATAGCCATTGCACAAAAGGTAGAGGTATCCGGTAAGGTTACCGACAAAAACGGTGCTCCTGTTGCAGGTGCCACCATTACCGAAAAAGGAACCAGAAACGCTACCATGGCGGAAGGAGACGGTTCTTTTAAACTGACCGTAGCGCCAACCGCTAAACTGGTTATTTCTGCCACGGGTTTTCAAAGCATTGAAATGGCCGCCAACGGAAATCTTTCTGTGCAGCTGGCTGCAGCTGAGAGCAACCTGAGCGAAGTAGTAGTAACTGCCCTCGGTGTAAAAAGGGAGAAAAAAGCCCTTGGCTACGCCGTGCAGGAAGTAAAAGGCGAGAACCTGACGATTGCCAAATCGCTGGACGTAAGCACCAGCCTGGCGGGTAAAGTTGCCGGTGTGCAACTGGTGGGTTCACCCAGCTCTACGTTCGATAATGCCGACATCCTCATTCGTGGTGTAACCGGCCTCGGACCTCAGGCCCCCATATTTGTGGTAGATGGTACCATTACCAACCAGAGTGCTGTAATTATGGACAACGTGGAAAACGTGAGTGTACTGAAAGGACCTGCCGCCACAGCGCTGTATGGCCAGCGTGCCGCCAACGGTGCCGTAGTTATTACCACTAAAAAAGGTACCCGTAAAAAAACAAGCAGTGTAGAAGTAAACCTGGGTGTGACTTTTGAAAATCTGGCACTTGTGCCACCATATCAAAACCAATATGCCGGTGGTTATTCATCTTC
Organism: Chitinophagaceae bacterium; assembly: GCA_020848815.1. Taxonomy (GTDB): domain Bacteria; phylum Bacteroidota; class Bacteroidia; order Chitinophagales; family Chitinophagaceae; genus Phnomibacter. The sequence continues at coordinate 6,990 of JADLHL010000203.1, forward strand.
TTATACAAGTGTAAACTCTCTGGGCGCAGGTTATTTGGATGCGCAGGGGTATTACATTTTCAAGTATCGTCCATCTGTACATCCTGCTTCTTGGGCATCTTTCGATGGCCAGCGTATGCTGGAGTATGGTGCTGATGAAAGCTGGGGACCTAAAATTGATGGAAACCTTTACCGTCCATACTACAGCTGGTATCCCGGCGACGAGTTTGGCAAAATGGTGCCCATGACCGCACAGCCAAACAACATCAAAAACTTTTTCCGTACGGGTACCAACCTCAACAACTCTATCGCCTTTACCTCTGGTAGCGAATCGCATAACATCCGCATGACCTACGGCAACCAAAGCCGCAGTCTCATCATCCCCAATGCCAACCGTGAGCAGCATCAGCTGGGTATCAACAGTTCTTTTGATGTAGGTAAGTACCTCACCATTTCATCAGATGTAACTTATACCACCAACTACACCAAGGGCAAGCCACTCGAAGGCTATCGCCTGGATGGGTTGAACGTGACGCAAAACTTTAACCAATGGTTTCAACGCCAGTTGGATATCGAAAAAATGAAGACCTACCGCCAGCCCGATGGAAACCTGAACAGCTGGAACATAGGCGACCCCAACAGTACCGGCGATTATGCTTCTTACAGCAAACCGCAGTATTGGGACAACCCATATTTTGTATTGGAAGAAAACTATGGCACACAGCGCCAGAGCCGTTTGATTGGTAACGTGGGTTTGAATATCAAAATCAACAACCACTTCAACATTCAGTCATATGTACGGATGAACCAATACAGCAACGAAAACGATCAGCGTGTTGCTTCCGGTGGTTTAAATCTTGATGGATATTCCATTGCACAAAACCAATACCGTGAAATGAACTACGAAACCAACCTGATGTATAAAAACAAGTTTGGTGAGTTTTCTGTAGATGGTTTGCTTGGTGGTAACGTACGTAAAAATGATTACAGCCAGTTGAGTGAAGCTACTACCGGTGGTTTAAGCTCTCCTAACTACTTCAACATTGCTGCTTCTGTTGGTCGTCCCGACATTAGCCGTGGTTACGAAAAGAAGATTGTGAACAGTGTGTATGGTAAGGCATCAGTAGGTTGGAGAGACATGATTTTTGTGGAAGGAACACTCCGCAACGACTGGTCTTCTGCACTGCCTGCCGAAAGCAATTCTTACCTCTATCCATCTTTGAGCAGCAGCTTCATCTTTACCGAACTGCTGAAAACAAGCTGGTTGAGCTTTGGTAAGCTCCGTGCTTCTTATGCTTCTGTTGGTTCTGATTTGGATGCGCATTCACTGGATATCGCTATCAGCAACGGTTCATTTTATGGTGCTAACCCTTCTGTATCTATTGGCAACCAGTTTCGTGGTGGCGGCATTCGCCCGGCACTTACCAAGGCCTGGGAAACCGGTATCGAACTGCGTTTCTTCAAGCGGATTGGATTGGATGTAACCTTGTATGAAAACAACAACACCGATCAGATTTTGCCGGTAGACGTATCGCCAGCCAGCGGTTTCTCTACTGCACAAATCAATGCAGGTAATATTGTAAGCCGTGGTGTGGAAGTATCTATTAATGGTACGCCTGTTCAGTCGAAAAACTTTACCTGGGAAGTGAGCCTCAACTGGGCCCGCAACCGCAACGAAGTAAAAGAACTGGCTCCCGGCATCAACACTTATTTGTATGCCACCAACCGCTACGATACCCGCCTCGAACACCGTGTAGGTGGTGAGTGGGGTAGCTACTATGGCCGCAAATGGAGAACTGATGAAAAAACAGGTCAAACGCTCATCGACCAAACTGGTCAGCCTTTGTATGATATCAACGTAAAAATTGGTAATGTACTGCCCGACTGGACTGGTGGTATGTTCAACTCTTTCCGTTACAAAGCCTTCGATCTTACTTTCTCTATCGACTTCCAGAAGGGCGGCTTGTTTTACTCTGAAACCCGCAACTTCAACTCTGGTTCTGGCTTAAGCCAAGAAACAGTAGGTGTAAATGACAAAGGTTTCGACTGGCGTGATTATCCCGGCTCATACACTGCCGCAGGTGGTAACACCGGCAATGGTGGTATCCGTATCCCGGGCATTTTCGCCAACGGACCTTTGGCTGGCCAGCCAAACAACCGCTACATCAGTGCCCGTGCATACTGGTATACTGCCCGTCAGCGTCAGGGTAGCGAGGTATTGCTGGATGGCTCTTATGTGAAGCTCCGCGAAATCCGTTTTGGTTATACTATTCCTTCGAGCCTGTTGAAAAAAGTGAAAATTGCTAAGTCGGCCAACATTGGTTTGATAGTGCAAAACGCCTGGTTGATTTGGGCTACTACCAAGCAATACGGCATCGATCCTTCAGAATTGGAAGTGTTCTACCGCGAAGGTGGACAGCTCTCTGCCAGCCGTCAAATTGGTGGCAACCTGCGTATCACTTTCTAATCAACACTCTTTTGAAGCATTTAAAACAGAAAAGAAATGAAAAAACTACTAATACTTTTTGCAGCGGCTACCAGCCTGTACAGCTGCAACAAGTTTGATGATACCAACATTTCACCGGCTTTGCTTACGCAGGCTTCCACCAAAGCACTGCTTACCAATGCGCAACGCTCCATGAGTGATTTGGTGTTGGGCAATACAGCCGCTGCCCGCCTGGGTGCACTGTACGTACAGCATTTGTCGGAAGGGCCATACCCCGGTTCATCTTTGTACAGCGACAGAAACCTCACGTTTACTGCATGGTACACCGGTCCGTTGTACGATTTGCAAACCATCATCAACTACAACAATGAAGGTTTGGCAGCTGCCAATGGCAACGGTTCAAAAAACAACCAGATAGCGGTAGCCCGTATTATGAAGGCTTACTACTATTTGCTGATGACCGATAAGTGGGGCGATATTCCCTACAGCCAGGCATTGCAGGGCAATAAGGCCTATTCACCCGTGTACGATAAGCAGCAGGACATTTACACCGCTGTTTTTAAAGAGCTGACAGAAGCCGTTGCACAAATCAATACAGGTGAGTCGAGTGTAGTAGGCGATGTATTGCTCAATGGCGACATGAATGCCTGGAAGCGTTTTGCCAACACCATTCGTATGACGATGGCATTGCGCCTTACAAAGGCCGACGTAAACAAGGGTAAAGCTGAATACGCAGCTGCAGTAGCCGCTGGTGTTATTACCAGCAATGCACAAAACATTGCATACAAATTCATAGCCGGCGACCCCAACAACTACAACCCCTGGTACAACAACTATTCTATCAGCAACCGTAATGACTATGCCATTTCTAAAACGTTGACAGATTACATGGAGCCAAAAGCCGACCCACGGTTGAAAATTTATGGCGAATCGCTGAGCGGTGGTGTGGTAAAGGGTTTGGCCTACGGTCGTAACGTAGCGGTAAATATTCCAGCTGCATATAGCCGCATTGGTGATGCTTTCCGCAGTCAGTCTTCTGCAATGCCGGTATTCAACTATGCACAGGTACTGTTTATGCAGGCAGAAGCTGCTAAGCTCGGTTGGGCTGCCGGTGGCGATGCCGAAGCAGAAGCCAAATACAAGGCTGCCATCAAAGCTTCATGGGAGCAGTATGGTGTGTTTAATCAGGCGGCTTACGATACCTACGTAGCGCTGCCGGGTGTAGCCTATGTAGCCGGCGATGGCCACAAGCAAATCATTACCGAAAAATGGGTACACCTGTACCTGAACAGCTGGGAGTCTTGGAACGACTGGCGTCGTACGGGTTTCCCTGTGCTTACTCCTGCTGTTGATGCGGTAGATTCTCGTGGTATTCCTTTGCGTTTAGGGTATCCTCCTACAGAGTCTGCACTGAATGGCGACAACTACAAAGTTGCTGTAACTGCCATTGGTGGTACAGATGATAACTACGGTAAAATGTGGTGGTTGAAATAACCGGTGCTCTTTACAAATAACATGTATGCAAAAGGCTGACTCTCCGGAGTCGGCCTTTTGTTTTTTATGGCATAAAAAAAGAGTGCTTTGAGGAGCACTCTTTTAGCAATCAATACATGTTGTTATTTCAAAAAACTGTCTTCAATAAAAGTGGTGACTGTTTTTAAATCGCCGCCGCTGGCTTCGTATACGGCTATTTGCCTGTCGGCACCGGTGCCCTGCTCCAGCATGCGGCGTATGTAGCCCACTGCATGGCGGCTGCCCAACGGGTCGAGCACATCATCTACAAAATCGAGCAGTTCATAAATCAAAGCCCGTGTATTTACTTCAGCTTCTTTGCCAAAGTCAATCAGCGTGCCATCTATGCCATAGCGGCTGGCCCGCCATTTGTTTTCGTTGATGAGGGGGCGGGGGTAAATAATGAAGTTCATGTTTTGGCTGCGCAGCTTGTACAGCTTGGCGCATATTGCCTGAAACAATGCCGCAATGGCAATGGTTTCATCCACCGTCATGGGTATGTCGCAAATGCGAAATTCTACCGTGTTGAAAAAAGGATGCACCCGCAAATCCCACCAAATCTTCTTGGCATTGTCAATGCAATTGGTTTTGATGAGCAGGTTTACAAACCGGTCATAGCTTTCTACATTTTCAAAATACTCTGGCAGGCCCGTACGTGGAAACTTATCGAATACTTTGGTGCGGTACGATTTGTAGCCGGTGCGGCGGCCTTCCCAAAAAGGAGAGTTGGTGCTGAGTGCATACACATGGGGCAAAAAGTAACGGGCACTATTGGCGATGTGCATCGCAATGTCTCGGTTTTCCATACCCACATGCACATGCAGTCCGAAAATGAGGTTGCTGCGGGCAGCGTCCTGCAATTCATCAATCAACTGGCTGTAGCGGGCATGGTCGGTTATGAGTTGCATTTGCCAGCTGCTAAAAGGGTGCGTACCGCTGGCCGCTACCGATAAGCCCAATTCGCCGGCAATTGTTTTTATGGTTTTGCGCAGTGTACTAATGTCTTTGTAGGCTTCTTCTATGTTTTGGCAAATGTCGGTGCCTACTTCTACCACGGCCTGGTGCATTTCGGCTTTCACTTTATCCCGAATTACTTTTTGGCCTTCGGTTACAATGCGTTGATCGTGGCTGGTTAGCTCCTTGGTGCTGGGGTCAATCACCATATACTCTTCCTCTATACCCAGTGTAAATTGTTTGAAGGATAAGGCCATAGCAAGTGTAGTTGTGGATGATAAAATTCTCAGGTCTTGAAAATAGGTGACAATTGCGATATACGTTTCAATGCTGCTTCAAAAAAATCCGCCAACGTTTGTATACGTGGCGGATGTATTTGAAAACAGCAGCATCAGCTCTTTAAAATAAAGCTTTGCCTGCGGCACTGTTTTTAATGTAGGCACCCCAGGTAAGGTTGTCTTGGCCGGGCACCTGTGCCATTGCTTTTTCTATAGCAAAATTGGCGGCGGTTTCTATCACCCAGTCAAAGTTTTCCTGACCTACGCTGTTGATGTCGGCATCGGGGGCGGGGTTGCAAAAATCAATGGCATAAGGTACACCATCGCGAAGCGCCAGCTCAACGGTATTAAAATCGTAGCCGAGGTATTGATTGATGCGGAGCACAATATCTTCCATCAGTTTGTAACGTTCGGGGCTGGGGCTAAAGTCGGCCACATACCGCAGGTGATGCGGGTTGCGGGGCTCGTATGGCATAATGCGTACATGCTTGCCACCTATGCAGTAGCAGCGGTAGTATTCATCAAACACAATTTCTTCTTGCAGCAGCATTACCAGCTGTTCTGTTTCGGGGTGTTTTTGGTAAAAGTCGGCCAGGCTGTCGAGGCGGTACACATTCTTCCAGCCACCGCCGGCAAAGGGTTTCATGTATGCAGGAAAACCCACATAATCAAAAATGCCTTGCCAATCCATCGGGTAGGCGAGGTTAGTAAACGATTCGTTGCTGGTATCCGTTGGGAGTTCGTAAGAGGGCAGCAGCACGGTTTTGGGCACGGGCACATTTATTTGTGTAGCCAGGCAGTTATTGAAAAACTTTTCATCGGCACTCCACCAAAACGGGTTGTTGATAACGGCCGTGCCCCGCAGCGCTGCATTTTTAAGATATGCCCGGTAAAAAGGCACATCCTGCGAAATGCGGTCGATGATGACAGCATAATCTGTGGGTTCGCCCTGCATTACTTTGCTGATGCTTACCGGTTCGGCAGCAATGCCATCTATTTGTTTGCTGTTGATGCGTTCGATAACGCCGTAAGGAAACGAACGTTCTTTGCCAAAGAGTACGCCAATCTTTTTCATAAGTGCATGTTTGAGGTTTGGATAAGAGAGCCTTGCATCAAATATATCGGGCAAAAAGGGAAGCGGCAAAATTACCCTTCAGTTTCGGGTAGTCATTTTTCAAATGGCTCATCCGGGGCGCTTTGCAAAAACTGAATGTTCCTCCGGATGCCGGCATACTTCGACCGCTTGAGCGGCGAATGCCGGAAGATTTGTTTGAAGCTTTCTTCGGTCAGTTCTTCCCAATCTTTACTACTAAAATTAAGAATGGCCGGAATGGGGGCAAACCCCGGCTCCTGATGCGGTTGTGCAAAACGGTTCCAGGGGCACACATCCTGGCAGGTGTCGCAGCCAAACATCCAGTTGTCAAACCGGCCCTGCATGCTGTCGGGTATCAGCAGCTCTTTCAGCTCTATGGTAAAATAAGAAATGCACTTGCTGCCATCCACCACTTTGTTGGGCAAAATGGCTTGTGTGGGGCAGGCGTCAATACAGCGGGTGCAGCTGCCGCAAAAGTCTTTGGCCAGTGGCGCATCGGGTTCCAGTTCCAAATCGGTAATAAGGGTGGCAATGAAAAAGAATGAACCCGATTGCTTGTGAATGAGGTTGCCGTTTTTGCCAATCCAGCCGAGGCCGCTGCGTTGTGCCCAGCTGCGTTCCAGCACAGGAGCACTGTCCACAAATCCACGACCGTTAATGTTACCAAATTGTTTTTTCAGGGCTTCAAAAAAAGCATTTAACTCCGTTCTGATGATGTCATGGTAATCTTTTCCGTAAGCGTATTTACTTATTTTAAAATCACTTGTTTTCTGTTTGTGCCCGGGATAGTAATTTTTAAGCACAGTTATTACAGAACGTGCACCTGGCATCAGTTTCGTGGGATTTACCCGCAGGTCAAAATGCTTTTCCATGTAGTACATTTGCCCATGCATACCCTGTTGCAACCACTGCTCTAGCCGCCGGGCGTCATCGTCTAATGGCATGGCGGCAGCAATACCACAGTAGTTGAAACCGAATTGATGCGCCAATTGCTTAATGATATGTTCACGTGATGGTATCAAACTTGTATAATGTCAGTTTTTTGAAAGGATAAAACTAATAATATTGCTTGCTACTGTTGTTGATAGTTTGGATATAATCCTGCTACGCAAAGTTTCGTTTTAGAAAATGGATTTGTAGATTTTATTGATAGTGACTAAAGTGGTTTCATGAAACAAAAGGTTTTATTGCTTATCATTAGTGTGGTTTGTAGTTGGAGCTTTGGGCTGGCACAAACCGGCACCACACAGGCGGAAAAGGTAGATTTTACTTTCGGAAAAATAACTCCCGAAGCATTTACACTCCCTGCCGATGCCATTGAAAAAGATGCCGAGGCATACATCCTGTGCGACAAAGGTTTCTCCTCATTTGAGGGCAACAGCAAGGGCTGGTTTACGCTCCGCTTCGAACGAAAAGTGCGGATAAAAATCAACCATGCCAATGGTGTAAGTGCCGCCGATTTTCAAATACCCTTGTACCAGAGTGGCAGTGCCGTAGAGCGGTTGACCGGTTTAAAAGCCATGGCTTTTAATATAGAAGCCGGTAAGATTGTGTCCACCGAACTGACGGCCGATCAGGTGTTTACAGATAAATACAGCAACCGCCTGCAGTACAAAAAGTTTTCGGTGCCGGGGGCAAAAGCCGGTTCGGTGGTGGATGTAACGTATGTAATTGAAAGCGACTTTTTAAACAGCCTGCAACCCTGGGCTTTTCAGGGTTCGTACCCATGCTACTGGAGCGAATACGAAGTGGCTTTTCCTTATTTCTTTAATTATGTAACGCTGGCACAGGGCTATCAGGAATTTTATCAGCGCTCCAGCAGTGAGGTGCGCCAGCACTTCAACATCCTTGTGCCATCCGCTCAGGATGTAGGTAGCCGCAGCCAAATGGTGCGGGAAGAAGCCAACGTACAATTTACCCGCTGGGTAATGAAAAATGTACCGGCACTCCGCGAAGAAAATTTTACCACCTCACTTAAAAATCACATTGCTAAAATTGAATTTCAGTTGAAGCAATACCGCTTTGAAGGATCGCAGTATCAGGATGTAATGGGCAACTGGCCTGCCGTAGTAAAAGCCTATACTGAGTCGGGGAGTTTTGGTGCCGATTTGTACAAAAACAATGGCTGGCTCGATGATGAATTAGAAACGGTTGTTTCAAAAGGCGCATCCAAACTGGACAATGCAAAAGCAATAGTCAACTACCTGCAACAAAAATATTCGTGCAATGCAGGCGGAGAATTTTTGACCAGTAACTTAAAGGCAGTTGTGAAAGCAAAGGCCGGCAATGTTGGCGATATCAATCTGTTGCTTACTGCCATGTTGCACCACATCGGCATCAAGGTGCACCCGGTAATACTCAGTACCCGTGCCAATGGCTGGTCGCATGAATTTTATCCGCTTACAGACAGGTTTAACTACGTAATAGCCAAAGCCAACATTGATGGTACTACTTACCTGTTGGATGCCACGGAGCCGGGCCTGCCTTTTGGAAACCTGCCGCCGCAATGCTACAATGGCCATGCCCGTGAAATAGCCGGCGAAGGGCCAGCGTTGTACATCAGGGCCGATTCGGCTAAAGAAAGAAAAGTGACCACTTTGTACATGAGCAATGATGATGATGGTAAATGGACTGGTATTGTTACGGGCAATCTTGGCGTGTTTGAAAGCCTCCGTACACGGCGGTCTGCCAAGGCAGACGGCATAGCCACCGTAGCGGCACAATGGAAAAAAAGAGCACCGGCAGAGTGCAGCATGAGCGACCCAAAATTTGAGCACCTCGACAGTGCAGCACAGCTGGTAAAAGTGCAGTACAATATTACTCCGGAGTTAGATACAGATGCCGACTTGTTGTACATCAATCCATTGATGGGAGAGCAGTACAAAGAAAATCCATTTGCCAGTGCTACCCGCCGCTACCCGGTGGAAATGCCCAGCACCGTTGACGAAATGTTTGTAGCCAACATAGAAGTGCCGGCAGGCTATACAGTGGAAGAAATACCCAAGAGTGCAAAAATCAATTTGTTTGATGAAGATGGATTTTATGAATACATCATTCATGCAGATGCCAACCGCATCATGCTGCGCAGCAGGCTGGTGATACGCAAAGCAGAATTTCCGGCAGAAGACTATGAAAGCCTGCGGGAGTTTTTTAGTTATGTGGTAAAAAAGCAGGCAGAGTCCATCGTATTCAGAAAAAAACCGAAGGCATAAACAAGCCATTACAGTACATGAAATATTGGAGCATACTCACACTGGCGGCACTCCTGCATACCTGTGCCATAGCACAGCAATATGCGGTGGCGCTTATTCCCGATTCGCTGCGCAAAGCTGCGAACGTGGTAAAAAGAACCGACGTACATGAAGTAACCATTGAAAGCAAACTGCGGGCCGAATACCGCTACACCGTGGCCTACACTATTCTCAATGCGCAGGGCGATAATTATGCCACGCATTACGAACGGTACGACAAGTTTCAATCCATCAACCACATTGAAGCCCATTTGTACGATGCCTTGGGCAACAAAATAAAGTCGCTTAAAAAAAATGAAATCAACGATTTGAGCGGCATGGGTGCCGGCACCGAAATATCCGACGACAGAATAAAGTCATTTGGCTTTTACCACAAAACCTATCCTTTCACCGTGGAGTTTATAGTGTCGGTGAATATGAAGGGCCTCATGTTTTTACCCAACTGGTTTGCCATAGAAGGAGAGCGGCTGGCGGTAGAGCAAAGCAGTTTCGAAATTACAACAGCCCCCGGTATTTCGGTATTGAGCAAGGCCTTTAACTATCCCGGGCAGCCCGTGCAAACCAGCAACAACGGCCAGCAAAAAATAAAATGGGAAGTACGCCAGCTGCCAGCCATACAACATGAGTATGCTGCACCACCGTGGCACGAAATCACCCCGGCAGTGTTTACGGCCATGAAAAATTTTCAGATGGATGAGTATGAAGGCAGCAATGAAAGCTGGGAGAAACTTGGTGCTTTTTTTTATGAAATGATTAAAGGCCGCGATGAACTACCCCCTTTGCTGAAAGGGAAGGTACAGGAGTTGATTGCGGGCAAAAATTCTACCCGGGAAAAAGTGGAAGTTCTCTACAAATACATGCAGGAAAATACCCGCTACATCAGCATACAACTGGGCATAGGCGGCTGGCAACCTTTTGATGCAGCCTTTGTGTACAACAAAAAATATGGCGATTGTAAAGCGCTAACGAACTATATGCATGCCATGCTGAAGGAAGCCAATATCCCTTCCATTTACACCAAGGTGATGGCTGGTGCAAACATTACCCGTTTCATGGAAGATTTTCCTACACAACAATTTAATCATGTAATACTATGTGTGCCACAAGATAAAGACAGTATTTGGCTGGAATGTACCAGCCAAACTTTGCCCGCAGGATACCTCGGCAATTTTACCAATAACCGCCCGGTATTGCTGGTGAAGGAAACCGGCAGCAAACTGGTGCGTACCCCTCACTACAACGAACAGCAAAACCTACAGCTGCGCCAGGTAAAAGCAAGGCTTAGCGGCGAAGGTCATTTAATCATTAATGCCAATACCATATACCGTGCTATGCAACAAGATGATTTGCATGGTGTGATACATGCCCTCACACCCGATAAGCAAAAAGAGTGGTTGCAACAGCGGTTTGCAATGGGCACATACGAAATCAAAAACTTCACCTATAGCGAACGCATGAAAGCTTTGCCGGAGCTGGAAGAAAACATTGACATAGTGGTAAGCAACTACGCACAGGTAACCGGCAAGCGGTTGATGTTTGCCCCCAATGTAATGTCGAAGGGTAACTGGCGGCTCAATCAGGATTCATCTCGCAAGGCAGATATTGTATTTACATATCCTTACACCGATATAGATACTGTAACCATTGATGTAGGAACGGGCTACAAAGTAGAAGCGCTGCCCAAGGCGGTACATTTTACCACGGCCTTTGGCAGCTATCAATCGAGCTGCGAGTATAAAGATGGCACCGTGTTGTACTATCGCCGTATGCAGCGCAAAGAGGGCCGTTTTGCCGCCAGCCAATGGAAGGAACTGGAGCAGTTTTTTGAAAACATCACCAAGGCCGACCGCAGCCGCATTGTGCTGGTGAAAGCAGAATGATAGGTGCTTGAAAGAATATGTGTAGTAAGCTAAGGAGCCCGGCAAGCGGGTAATTTTGAATGAAGCTCCCAACCCGGCCTTTGGGCCGGCAATGTGGCTACCAACTTTGTATTGGAGAAGAGACTAACGTTGAAGCATTGGCGTTGTGGCGGAAATAGCATTCCGTCATCCGAATATAGTACAAAAGCTAAATAGTAGCACAACTGTTGAGCCTATATTCGTCAGCCGCAATAACGCCAATGCAATGTTAGCGGCTGTTTTGTTGTCGTGTTAGCCTTTTCACTTTTTCAGATGCAATATTTCTTATCTTCTTGTTCTTACCATTTATTGCAAGTTCTTGAAGTTGATTTAGGTCTGAAATATCAAGAATGTATTCGTGAATAGCACTGTCGCCTTTTACAAGGCATTCTCTAAAAAGGGCTGTTGTCAACTTACTGGCTTTTAATTGTCGTAATAAAGTTTGTCTTGTTACAACCTTTTCTGTCCACTCACCAAAATGTCCAATTGATTTAGAGAGTTTTTCAAACTGAAAATCTGTCAAGTTTACCTTGGTGAAAAGGTCGACTGCTGCTGAACCTGCCATTAATTGGTCATTGTCCGCAAATGTCAGTTCCAAATAATTGTCAAACTCAATATCGGATAGTTTATTTTTAGAACTTAAATAGTGTCTGAATGTGTGATAGCGATAATGTTCTGTATTTTGGTCATCGCTATTATCAAAAGTTTGTTCTTGTTCAATTAAATAGTCAATAGTCAAAACGCCATAGTCCAACCATAAAGTTGTGTAGCCGATTTTGCTTAACTTATTTTTTAGTTGTTTGTCTGTCATTATGGTCTGTCTAAAATAGCAGCCAACGTTGAAGCATTGGCGATGTGGCGGTAATAGAATTCCTTCGCCCTTGAACCAATGCGGGTTAAAGATATAGTGTTGATTGTAAATTCAAAAGCTTAATTAATAACGTCAAGCCAGAATTGTAGTTGATTATTTATTAAATGCTGAATTTAATTTCTTCAGCCGCCATAACGCCAATGCATTGTTGGCTGCAGTTAATTTTTAAATAGTCCTCTCGTTTTAAATACAGTTTTCTTCTTTTGATTGAACAATTTCTGTAATGTCTCACCATGTTTTCCTACCCAAGAATTATTTTTTGATTTCAGTAACGGGTCGAACTGATATTTCTGGTGAAAATAATAGCTACCATCCTCACTTTTTGAGAGATATAAGAGCACAGGTGAATGATTTTCAAATGCCGGTCGCCCATAGTGGTCGAATGTTTTGAAAACAATCGTATCAATTTTAAGGTCATTAAATACAGATTGCAAAACTTTGTACTTTGCTTCAAAGGCATTGTCCATAATGAAACTTCTTCGCTGAACTATCGTGTCGCCAGTGGTCGAATCTATATCTATGCTTTTAGGTTTGTCATAGTCTGCATTAGGGTCGTACTCTTTAAGCGAGATCTTTTCACCCACAAATGCAAAAAGATTTACAGTGGTATCAACTAAAAGCTGCTTTTTCTTTTCTTTTGATTGTCCAAAGCTCACGTGTGAAAGTAGTAAGAGTAGAAGTAAGAGTCTTGTCATATTGAAAAGATAAAATTATAGAGGATTTCCGCAATTGCAGCCAACGTTCGAGTATTTGCGAAGGCAGGGAATTCGTTGAATGTCTAGCCCGGAACAAATGCCCAATTGAAAATATGTTGTTGAAGTTATGAACTATAGCTGAACATCGAACGTCGAGCCGGAACCGCTGCTGATGCTTGCACATAGTTAATGTTACAATGCCAGCCCTGCTTTTGCAAATACTATTGTTGTAAGCCGTTTTTATTTTGTCAGTAAGGAATCTATGCTTTTGCAAAGTCCTTCAAAATAGGAAGGTCTCGGTGCAAACGTGTCAACTATTATTCCATTCTTATCAACAAGCATATACTTTGGAAATGTTGTTGTCTGTTTGCCGTCAATAACAGATTCAATAACTGTTGTCATTTCTAAGAATGATGGAACTATCAAGTGTAAACCCGAAATCTTATTTTGTTTAATTATTTTTTTTTGTTCGGATTCTCTAAAGGTGTCGTCAAAACCTCCGTTTGTGTAAACTATTTGAAATGGCTTATTGTCGAATTTGTCGTAAAGCTTTTTAAAATAAGGTATGTCAACTTTAAAATCAGGATTGTCAACATAAAAATATAAGGCAACAAAAGTTACTTTTCCTTTAAACTGTTCTTTTTTGAAGATGTCACCATATGTTTTTATGCCCGTTGTGTCAAGTGTCAAAAATTTAATTTTGTCATTCCCTTTGAACGAAGAGTAATAAAAATAGTCAATGGTTTTATAACCATAATAACCAACAAAGAGTGTCAACAAACCTAAGACCGAATATTTTTTGAGTGTTGTCATAAAATGGCTTACAACGCCTGCGGCTTTCTGCTGCGGCGTTCCAAATGTTGAGTAAAGTATTTGCTGAATGTAGTACGTCAAGCCGGGCCGTAGCAGAAAACCGTATGTTGGGCGAAGGCGGTTGATTAATTAGATTTTGTCAAACTTAAAAAATAAAAATTATGTACAGTTGTGAAGGTGAATATTTAGCTGCTATGTCAGCACAAGCAGAGGCAGAAGCCGAAATGGAACAATACAGGCAGTATCAGGAATATTTAGATAACCTGATAGAAGCTAAACAGTTTGAATTGTTTAGCATAGAGTATTGTTTGGATTTGTTAATGTCAAGGGATTTTGAAAAAAGCGGGTTAACTCCACAGCAATATTTGTCAAAAAAGAAGGAGCAATTACAGCTACCAAAAGAGCCTGTAAAAAGTGAAAGTCAAACCTTAGATTTTTAGGGTGGTAGCTTTCGCCCAACGAAAAGGGCTTTGCGTAGTTTGGGGATTAGTCCCCGTTCTGCTGCCAGCCCGCAAAACCGATACCATGAGTACAAAAGTTGAAGGGCAATCCGTCAGCCCAAATGACGCAAAACCCGATGTTGCAGGCAGTCCCGTGTCGTCAAGCCCTACATGGTCAGAAGAAGCTGAACAATTAAAAATAGCAACCGCCATACGTGGTGTCGTTAAGACTGTGAACGGTCTGTCTGTTAGTCAGATACAGCAAGTATTAAAGTCTGCGGAAAATTACATTATGCTTTTACCACTTCAAACAGATTATTAGCGTCTTTATTTGTGGCTATTATGCTACTAAATTCATTTTTTGCGTGCAAACCAAGAGCTTCTTTGATTGCTGCTTCATATTCAGGTTTTACAGTTATTGAAAATGAATTGTTTGTGGATTGCTTTGCTAATAAAATAGTGTCAGAAGATAAAAACACTTGCTTGTTTTCGTAAGCCTGTGGCCCAACTGGTTTTACTGAAATAGTTACTTTAATAAATTGTGTCATAAAATAAGTGTGTTATGAATGAAAAAGAATGGGTGAAGAAAATTTCTAATTTGCGAACCATAATTTTAATCGGTCTAATATGCCAAATACTTCTGCTAATCTTAGAAGTAGCAGACATACTGAAACTATTGTAGCTGTTATGGCCATAAACCTTGTTGAAGGGTAAGTTTTATACACTCTTTCTGCATTAGCTAAATCTACTTCTAATTTTCTGTCTGAAAGTGCGGCTCTTTGTTTGTTTATTGTTTCATCGGTGCTTTGTTTTTCGCAAATCCCCTTGTATTTCCCTTCTGATATAAATATTTCAGTCGAGCCACTGTATGTGTAGTATCCGTTGCTATAGTTAAGGTGCTTGTCTATTTCTGTAAGTCTTTTCAGTGCTGTTTGTATGTGCGGGTTTGATTTCCCACCAAGTCTATCATATATGATACTGCTAACCATAGATTGCATATTGTGTGTCTCAAACAGTTCAATTATTTTGTCGGCAGTAACAAGCGGTTCAACGTACTTCATTGTGTGTTAAATTTTCAAAACAAAATACCCTTCCAGTCCCCCTCTGTCCACGCCCCCAAGTAAAATAAACGTGAAGTGCGGATTGACTGCAACTCAAAAATAGACGACACTACCCGATTTTTCTACATTGATAATCAATCTTTTTTTTAAGGCAATCTACATTGCCTGTAGCCTTTTCAATTGTTGTATCAACAACAGGTAACTAATTCACGTGCTTCGTACTCCTTCCTGTCTTTCCTCCTTCGTGATTCCCACCACCCACCATTCCCGCCTTTTTTTCAGGTCTCAATATTCCCATCTGCCGTTCAGGCTGCTTTTGCGCCACGCCGCTGCCAGTATTGCAGCAAAACGGGTGCTGGTTTGAGGTTTGATGCATTTGGTTTGTCCATCCGTATCAACACAAATAATTACATATGAACCTCAACAATTTCACGATTAAAGCGCAGGAAGTGGTGGCTGCCAGTCAGCAGCTGGCCTTCAACCACAGCAGCGTCAACATCGAAACCGAACATATCCTGAAAGCCCTGCTCGATCAGGAAGAATCGCCGGTGGAGTTCTTATTGAAAAAGAACAACGTATCGGTGAACGTGCTGCAAAGCAAGCTCGACGAAGCCATCCAAAAATTACCCAAAGCGGGGGCAGGTGCTACGCCGGCGCAATCCATTGGCCGCGATGCCAACACTGCAGTACTGCGGGCCGGTACCGTGCTCAAAACTTTTGGCGATGAATTTGTGGCGCCCGAACACCTGCTGCTGGCCCTGCTGCAAGGCAGCGACAGCACCGCTAAAATGCTGAAAGAAGCCGGCCTTACCGAAAAGGGTTTTGTAGCAGCGGTGAAAGAATTGCGCAAGGGCGATACCATTCAATCGCAAACACAGGAAACACAGTTTAATGCGCTGAACAAGTATGCCAAAAACCTCAACGAAATGGCCCGTCAGGGCAAGCTCGATCCGGTGATTGGCCGCGATGAAGAAATACGCAGAACGCTGCACATCCTCAGCCGGCGCAGCAAAAACAACCCCATACTGGTGGGCGAACCCGGCGTGGGTAAAACCGCCATTGCCGAAGGCCTGGCCATGCGCATTGTCAATGGCGATGTGCCCGAAAACCTGAAAAGCAAAATCATTTATGCCCTCGATATGGGCCAGCTGATTGCCGGTGCCAAATACAAAGGCGAATTTGAAGAACGCTTGAAGGGCGTAGTGAAAGAAGTAGCTACCAGCGATGGCGAAATATTGTTGTTTATCGATGAAATACATACGCTGGTTGGTGCTGGCGGTGGCGAAGGTGCCATGGATGCCGCCAACATTTTAAAACCCGCACTGGCCCGTGGCGAACTCCGTGCCATTGGTGCAACTACTTTGTCGGAGTATCAAAAGTTTTTTGAAAAAGACAAGGCACTCGAACGGCGTTTTCAAAAAGTAATGATTGATGAGCCCAGTGTGGAAGATGCCATTTCTATTTTGCGGGGTTTGAAAGACCGCTACGAAACGCACCACCATGTACGCATTAAAGACGAAGCGATTATTGCGGCAGTAGAACTATCGCAGCGCTACATCACCGATCGTTTTTTGCCCGACAAGGCCATCGACCTCATTGATGAAAGTGCGGCCAAGCTGCGCCTCGAAATGAACAGCATGCCCGAAGAGCTCGACAAGCTCGAACGGCAGATACGTCAGCTGGAAATTGAACGGGAAGCCATTAAGCGGGAAAACGATGAAGCCAAGCTGAAAGAACTGAACACCGAGATAGCCAACCTGGCGGTAGAACGGGATACGTTTAAAGCCAAGTGGCAGCAGGAAAAAGAAATTGTAGAAAAAGTACAAAACGCCAAAGCGGCTATTGAACAACTGAAGCAGGAGGCAGAGCAGGCCGAACGCAACGGCGATTATGGCCGTGTGGCAGAAATTCGCTACGGCAAGGTGAAAGAGCAGGAAGAACTGATTGTGCAATCATCTGCACAGCTCGATGCCATCAGCGAAAAGAGATTGCTGAAAGAAGAAGTAGATGCCGAAGACATTGCCGAAAACATTGCCAAAGCCACGGGTATACCGGTAAGCAAAATGCTGCAAAGCGAAAGGGAAAAACTGCTGCATCTGGAAACAGAACTGCACCATCGGGTGGTGGGGCAGGAGGAAGCCATTACGGCCGTGGCCGATGCCATCCGCCGGAGCCGGGCAGGTCTCAGCGATCCCCGCAAGCCCATTGGTTCCTTCATCTTTTTGGGTACCACGGGTGTGGGTAAAACAGAGCTGGCAAAGGCGCTGGCCGAATACCTGTTTGATGACGAAAGCATGATGACCCGCATCGACATGAGTGAGTATCAGGAGAAGCACACCGTGAGCCGGTTGGTGGGTGCGCCTCCGGGCTACGTGGGCTACGATGAAGGGGGACAGCTCTCCGAAGCCGTACGCCGCAAACCCTACAGTGTGGTGCTGCTCGATGAAATAGAAAAAGCACACCCCGATGTATGGAATGTACTGCTGCAAGTGCTGGACGATGGCCGCCTTACCGACAGCAAAGGCCGCATGGTGAATTTCAAAAACACCATCATCATTATGACCAGCAATATAGGCAGCCACCTCATACAAGATGCTTTTGATGGCGTGGATGAAAACCATCTGGAAGACGCCAACGAAAAAGCCAGGCTGGAAGTAATGCAGCTGCTGAAGCAAACCATTCGCCCCGAGTTTTTAAACCGGGTAGATGACATCATTATGTTCCAGCCGCTGATGCGCAAAGAAATCCGTGGCATCATTCGCATACAGTTGAAAAACCTGCAACAATTGATTGCCGGCAGCGGTATCGAATTGCACTTCAGCGAGTACGCCATCGATTATCTGGCCGAGAATGGCTACGATGTACAATTTGGTGCACGGCCACTCAAGCGGTTGATTCAAAAAGAAATCATCAACCAGCTGAGCAAACGCATTCTTGCCGGCGATATCGACAAAACCAAACCGGTGCTGGTAGATGTGTTTGATGGCGTGGTGGTTTTCAGGAACGAACATCCCGAAAAGTTATAAGACGCTAACAGAACCTTAAAAAGCCTTGCCATCGCAGGGCTTTTTCTTTTACAATCAAACATCCGGGTCCTCATGATGTTAAGATTTTCCTATTGGTTTTGAAGTAAAAATGTCATTTCCAATTCTGGCTATCTTCGCCGCACTTTATGAAAACAGTGTTCACATTTTTCTTACTACTGCTGCACATCAACAGTGCCATGCTGCTGCCACAGGTAGAAGCACATGCCGCTGTCAACAGCATTGGTAAGCCCACAGATGTGATCAATAGTATTTATGAATGGGTAGATGAAACCCTGCTCGATCATCACGATTCATCTACACAAGACCAACACGATGATGATGATGGATTGCAAATAGAAACAGGCATTGCAGACGACTTTTGCAGCCGCTTGTTTTTCATTGCGCACCTCGACGAACCTTTTGTTGTTGCCAATAATCATAATGCCAAAGCCAATGCGGCCGGTGCATTAGAAATGAGTTACGAACTCAATACGCCACCTCCCGAAGCTTAGTTGTATTACCCTTGATTGTATGACACGCTACACCGATTTATGCAGTGTGTCTGTTGCTGTATTCGTGTGTGTACAGCAGCCCCATTTCATCAGATACTTACAACTAATCAACCATGCATTTTATACAGCGCAATAGCTGGTTTCCGGCTATGGCTATCGTGTTATTGCTGAACGCTTGTTCACCCAAACAAGAACAGGATACTGCCGCTCCGCAAAAATTTACCGTTGTCTCTCCCGAGTTGCTCGACACGGTGTATGCCCGTGAATACATTGCCGAAATTCAATCGGTACAAAACGTAGAAATCCGCTCCCGTATGGATGCGGCTTTCATTGAAAAAATACACGTAGATGAAGGCAAGCCTGTGCAGGCAGGCCAACTCTTATTTACCCTTACCAGCCGCCGCTACCGCGAAGAATTATTGAAGGCCAATGCGCAACTCAAGAGTGTGCAGGCCGAGCTGAAAGTGGCAGAAGTAGAATTGAAAAACACCAAAATGCTGGTGACCAAAAACATTGTGTCCAACTCCGAACTGGAAATGGCACAAGCCAAAGTAGAAGCGATTGAAGCGAAGATTGACGAGGTGAAATCTTCGATCTCTATTGCCAGAGTGTACCTCTCATTTTCTGAGGTACGGGCACCATTCAATGGTGTCATCAACCGCATTCCCAACAAGCGGGGGAGTGTGGTGCAGGAAGGTGATTTGCTCACCACTATTTCCAACAACGATGAAGTGTTTGCGTACTTCAATATGTCGGAGCAAGACTACCTGCAGTTTCAAAAAAAGAAGGACGATGCCCATCACAACGAAGTGGGATTGGTGCTGGCCGATCAGCAGCGTTTTCCGCACATGGGCAAAATTGAAACCAACGAAAACGAAATTGATATCAGCACGGGCAACATTGCCTTTCGTGCACGGTTTGCCAATCCACAACATTTGCTGCGCCACGGTTCTACCGGCAAAGTGCTCATCAACAGTGAGCTGAATGATGCGTTGGTGATTCCGCAAAAATCGAGTTTCGAAATACAGGAAAAAACATTTGTGTACGTAGTGGATGCCAACAACACGGTGCGGATGCGCAATGTAGAAGTGAGCCATCGCTTTCCGCACATGTATGTCATCAGTGGCGGCCTTTCAGTAAAAGACCGCATTATTTACGAAGGCATTCAACAGGTAAAAGAAGGCGACAAAATTGTGCCTCAGCAAACATCATTTTCTGCCATGGCCCGTCGCTAAGCAGTACACATTTCAACTTACATAAGGCATGACTGAAAAATTTATACACCGGCCGGTGTTGTCTATTGTCATATCCCTCATCATTACGTTGTTGGGTGTGCTGGCCATGACGCAACTACCGGTTACGCAGTTTCCTGATATTGCACCACCCGAAGTAAACGTAACCACCAAGTATACCGGTGCCAACGCCGAAGCCTGCGTAAAGGCCGTAGTTACACCACTCGAAAGAGCCATCAACGGTGTGCCCGGTATGGCCTACATGTCGTCGGTGTCGGGCAACGATGGTACCAGTGTTATTCAAATCATTTTCAAAGCCGGTACCGACCCCGAGGTAGCTGCCGTAAACGTGCAAAACCGTGTGTCATCTACGCTGGATGAATTGCCCGAAGAAGTAATTAAAGCCGGCGTACTGGTAGAAAAAGTGCAGAACAGTATGTTGATGTACCTCAACATTCTCTCTACCGATTCTGCCATGGATGAAAAGTTTTTGTACAACTACACCGACATCAACCTGCTGCCCGAACTGAAGCGGATTGATGGCGTGGGTTTTGCCGACATCATGGGCATGCGGGAATACGCCATGCGGGTGTGGCTGAAGCCCGACCAGATGACGGCGTACGATATTTCTACCGAAGACATTGTGCAAAGTCTGAAAGGCCAGAACGTAGAAGCAGCACCGGGTAAAATTGGTGAAGCTTCCGGCAGAACACCGCAGGCACTGCAGTACGTACTGAAGTATACCGGCAAATACAATACCGAACAGCAGTATGAAAATGTGGTGCTCAAAAGCAACGTAACCGGCGAAGTAGTAAAACTGAAAGATGTAGCGGATGTGGAATTTGGCTCATTAGAATACGATGTTATCTCCAAAGAAAACGGTAAGCCATCAGCCGCCATCATGCTCAAGCAGCGCCCCGGTAGCAATGCCAGCGAGGTAATTGCCAACATCAAGAGCCGCATGGCCGAATTGAAAACATCTTTCCCTGCGGGGATGGAATACACCATCAGTTACGACGTGTCTTCGTTTCTCGATGCCTCTATTGATGAAGTAATCAAAACATTGATTGAAGCTTTCTTACTCGTGGCCTTGGTGGTGTTCATCTTCCTGCAGGATTTCCGTTCTACCATCATTCCGGCCATTGCGGTACCGGTATCGCTGGTGGGTACATTCTTCTTCATGCAGTTGCTGGGCTTCTCCATCAACCTCATCACGTTATTTGCATTGGTGCTGGCCATTGGTATTGTGGTAGACAATGCCATTGTGGTAATTGAAGCCGTGCATGCCCACATGGAGCATTCCAAAATCGGGCCACGCAAAGCCACCGAAAAAGCCATGCGGGAAATCACCGGTGCCATCATCGCCATCACCTTGGTTATGGCTGCGGTGTTCATTCCGGTATCGTTTATGTCGGGGCCCACAGGTGTATTCTATCGCCAGTTTTCATTGACGATGGCCATTTCCATTGTGCTCTCTGGTGTAGTAGCCCTTACGTTGACGCCGGCTCTCTGTGCCACCATGCTCAAACGCCATCACCATGACCCTAATGCCAAACGCAATTGGTTGCAGCGTTTTTTTGGTGGCTTCAATGCATGGTACGAAGGCTTGTCGGGTAAATACAAACGCCTCATCGAAATCATTGCCAACAGAAGGGTTGTTACGTGGGTAACGATTATCGGATTTACGATGGGTACCGGCCTGTTTGGTTCGATATTGCCCACCGGTTTTATTCCCAACGAAGACCAGGCGACGATTTATGCCAACGTAACCACGCCTGCCGGTGCCACACTGGAGCGTACCGAGCAGGTGGTAGATGCCATTCAGCAAACAGCGCAGCAGATTGATGGTGTGGATGCCGTGAGTACGCTGGCGGGCTACAGTGTGCTCTCAGAAGGTACAGGTGCTACCTATGGTATGAACCTGATTGGGTTGAAAAAATGGCACGAAAGAAAACTCACCGACAAGCAACTGATGGATACCCTGCGGGAAAGAACCAAGCACATCAAAGATGCCCGCATTGAATTCTTTTCGCCACCACCGGTGCCGGGCTATGGCAACTCGAGTGGTTTTGAAATGCGCCTGTTGGATAAAACCGGTTTCGGCGATTTGAAGTACCTCGAAAAAACGGCAGCTGAATTTGTGAAAGTGCTGAACGACCTGCCCGAAGTAGCCAACGCCTTTACCACTTTCGATGCCAGCTTTCCGCAGTACATGGTGAGTGTAGACAATGTGAAAGCAGCACAAAAAGGTGTGATACTCGCTGATGTACTCAGTACCCTGCAAGTGTTTTTAGGCAGTGAATACGCTACGAACTTTATCCGCTTTGGGCAGATGTACAAAGTGATGGTACAGGCTTCGCCGGAGTACCGTGCCAAGCCCGAAGACATCATGAAGCTGTATGTAAAAAACAAGGATGGCGAAATGGTGCCCGTGTCGGCTTTCTTGCAAATCAACAAAGTATACGGTCCTGAGCAGGTAACCCGCTACAACATGTATCCATCGGCCATGATAAATGGTGAACCGGCCCCTGGCTACAGTAGTGGTCAGGCATTGGATGCCATTAAAAAAGCAGCTGCCGAAAAACTGCCCAAGGGCTTCTCATACGACTGGGCTGGCTCCAGCCGCGACCAGGCCAACTCGGGCAACGAAGCCGTGATCATCTTCCTGATTTGTTTGGTGTTTGTGTACCTGTTGCTGGCAGCCCAATACGAAAGTTTCCTGCTGCCGATGCCGGTTATCCTTTCCTTGCCTACCGGTATTTTCGGTGCCTTCCTCTTGCTGTGGGCACTCGGTTTGGAAAACAACATTTACGCACAGGTAGCCATGATCATGCTCATTGGTCTGTTGGGTAAAAACGCCATCCTCATTGTAGAGTTTGCCTCCTTGCGCCACCGCGAAGGGTTGCGGCCATTGCAGGCAGCCATCGAAGGAGCATCGGCTCGTTTGCGCCCCATCCTCATGACTTCTTTCGCATTCATTGCCGGTTTGATTCCGCTCATGCTGGCTTCGGGTGCAGGCGCCATTGGCAACAAAACCATTGGGACAGCTGCGGCTGGTGGAATGCTGTTTGGTACCGTGTTCGGCGTCATCGTCATCCCCGGCTTGTATGTGATTTTCGCTACGCTGGCCGAGCGGTTTGCCAAAACAGGACGCAAGGAAGAAAAACCATTTACCGAAGAAATTTAACATCATGCAATTGAAGAACAGCAATACACAATGGGTGATAGTGGGCCTACTCTTTCTGTGGGCTTGTGCACCGGTTTTACCTAAAATGCCTGAGGTAGAACAGGCGCCAAAAAACTACGGTGAATGGACAGATGCTGACACCAGCAATAGTGGGATAATCAGCTGGCGCAATTTTTTTACCGATAAACATTTGCATGCGTTGATTGATACCGCCATGCTGTACAACCCCGATTTGCAAATAGCCAATCAACGTGTGCTGATGGCCAATGCAGATTTATTGCGCAGCAAAGCGGCCATGATACCCACACTCAATGCCAACCTGTCGCCGGCCATTCGCCGTTATGGTTTGTATACGATGGATGGTGCAGGTAACATCAGTACGTTTATTCAGCCGGGTAAAATAGTGCCTATTAACTTGCCTGATATTTATGTAGGCCTGCAATCGTCGTGGGAGGCCGATGTGTGGGGCAAACTGCGCAGCCGCAAACAAGCGGCTACAGCCCGCTGGCTGGCCAGCAATGAAGGCCGTAACTGGATGACCACGCAAGTGGTATCCAACATTGCGCTGCACTACTATGAGCTGCAGGCTTTGGACAATATGCTGCGCATAGTTGATGAAACCATTGTGCTGCAGGAAAATGCGTTGAACATTGTGCAGGTGCAAAAAGAAGCTGCTGCTGCCAACCAACTGGCGGTAGAACAATTTGCTGCGCAGCTGCTCAACACCAAAGCCATCAAGACCCAATTGCAACAGCAAGTTGTCGATCATGAAACTGCGCTGCAATTATTGCTCGGTAAGTTTCCCGGTACCGTAGTACGTGATACCGCCAATTATTTGGCTTCTGCTATTCCTGCTATGCAAACCGGTGTGCCTGCTATGTTGTTGCGTCAGCGCCCCGATATCAGGCAGGCCACGTATTTGCTGGAAGCAACAAAGATGGATGTGCAAGCCGCCAGAGCTGCGTTTATGCCCGGCTTCAATATCACTGCTGCATTCGGTTATCAGGCCTTTCAACCCAATTTATTGTTTCGTACACCCGAATCTATGGCATATGCTTTAGCTGGTAGTATTGTAGCGCCTATCCTCAACCGTGGTGCCTTGAAAGCAGAATTTGCTTCGGCCAATGCCCGACAGATTGAAGCCTTGTATCAGTATCAGCAAACAGTGTTGACAGGCGTAGCAGAAGTGTACAACGAAATGAAACGTTTGCAAAACCTGGAGCAATTGTATCAGCAGCGCAATGAACAGGCCAAAGTGTTGACGACTTCTATTGAAACAGCTTCTGCATTGTTCCGTTCCGGCAGAGCTACCTATCTGGAGTTGCTCATCAACCAGCAAAATGCATTGCAGGCAAGGCTGGAAGTAATTGCTGCAAAAAAACAACAATGGCAAACATCAGTGAATTTGTATAAAGCACTCGGCGGTGGCTGGTAGTCTTACCGGTACCCGAGGTCGCAGTTGGTTGTTAGTTAAGGAGAGCCCCTTCGCAAGAAGGGGTTTCTTTTTGTGAAAAAGCAGGTAAAGCTTTGTTAGCAGCGCAATTGCTGAACTATGTTTGCAGTAAATTGAAGTACAGATGGAACTCGGAATCGGCATGTTTGGCGACAATCATTTTACCCCGGATGGCAAGGCATTGCCTACTGGCCAGCGGTTGCAAGAGCTGTTGGAAGAAGTAAAGCTGATGGATGAAATAGGCGTTGACTTTTTCGGTATAGGCGAGCATCACCGGCCCGACTATGCGGTATCTGTTCCTGAAATTATTTTAGCTGCCGCTGCCAGTGTTACCAAACGCATCAAGCTCGGTAGTGGCGTTACCGTGCTCAGCTCTGCCGATCCTGTGCGGGTGTACCAGCAGTTTGCGACCATTGATTTACTCTCCGGCGGACGAGCAGAGATTTGTGCCGGCAGGGGTAGTTTCATCGAATCTTTTCCAGTGTATGGATATGATTTGAAAGATTACGAAACCTTGTTTGAAGAAAAGTTGGATTTGCTGGTAAAAATCAATCAGCAGGAACGCATTACCTGGAAAGGAAAATTGCGGCCGGCCTTGAACAATCAACTCATTTTGCCAAGGGCTACCAACAATCATTTGCCCATATGGGTAGCGGTGGGTGGTACGCCAGAATCGGTGGTACGTGCAGCCCGTTTGGGACTGCCAGTCATCTTCGCCATTATTGGTGGCAATCCGAAACATTTTCAACCGTTGTTTCAATACTATCGGGAAGCGTGGCAGCACTTTGGTCACGACCCGGCCAAGTTGCAGGTAGGCGTACACATGCATGCATTTTTTGGCAAAAACAGTCAGCAGGTTGCTGATGCCTATTACCCGCATTATGCGGCGCAAATGAACAGGGTAGGTGCCGATCGTGGTTGGGCGCCATATCAGCGCAACCAGTTTGAAGCCGGCCGCAGCAGCAACGGGCATTTGCTTATTAGTGATGCACAAGAAGCCATTGATAAAATTTTACAAATGCAGGAACTGTTTGGCCTCACCCGTTTTTCGGCACACATGGATGTGGGCGGGCCATCGCATCTTGCATTGATGCAATCCATCGAAATTTTTGGCACAGATATTATGCCCGCAGTAAAAGCGTCATTGCACACTGCTGCTGTGTAGGTTGGCCAATTGCCTGCCTGTCTTTCTGATGAGCAACCCTTTGAAGGACTACATTTGCAGCAATGACCATCGACGAACAATTCATGCATCGCTGTTTGCAACTGGCCGCTTTAGGAGCGGGCCATGTAGCACCCAACCCTTTGGTGGGCGCCGTGCTGGTACATGATGGGCGCATTATTGGTGAAGGTTACCATCAGCAATACGGGCAGGCACATGCCGAAGTGAATTGCCTGGCATCGGTGCAGCCGAATGACCAGCATTTGATAGCAGAAAGCACCATGTACGTAAGCCTGGAGCCCTGTGCTCATTTTGGTAAAACACCACCCTGCGCCGATCGGCTCATTACTGAAAAAGTAAAACGCGTAGTGATAGCCTGCCGCGATAGCTATGCAGAAGTGGATGGCAAGGGCATGGCGAAACTGCAAGCTGCAGGCATTGATGTTACATTGGGTGTGTTGGAAAAAGAAGCGTTACAACTCAATCGGCGGTTCTTCACGTATCATCAGCAACAGCGGCCATACATCATGTTGAAATGGGCTCAATCTGCCGACGGATACATTGGTGAAACAGAAAAAAACATTGCTATTTCCAATGCCATCAGCAACCGCATGGTGCATCGCTGGCGTAGCGAAGAAGCTGCCATTATGGTGGGCACCAACACGGCCATCACCGACAATCCACAACTCAATAACCGCTACTGGCCCGGGCCTTCACCGCTGCGGGTAGTAATAGATAAACAACTGCGCATTCCTGCCACGCATCACTTACTGAAAGATAATCAGCCCACGTTGCTGTTCAATTGTCTGTTGCAAAAAAATCACGGCAACAAAGAATGGATTCAGTTGAAAGAAGATGTTCATTTTTTGCCACAGCTACTGCAGGCATTGCATAGCCGCGGCATACAAAGTGTATTGGTAGAAGGTGGCCGGCAATTGTTGCAATCATTGATAGATGCACAATTGTGGGATGAAGCCCGCATCATCACGAACACTGCATTGCTGCTGGGCAGCGGAGTGGCGGCACCAACACTGAAAAATGCAACACACAGCGAAGCACCCCTTCAACTACAGCAGGATAGCATTCAGGTATTTTACCGGCACACAATAGCATAGCTTTTATTGGAGATACGCAAAAATAGGAACAGCAAACGAGCATGAATTTTTACTACAAAACCATTGCCAAAGAAGGCTTCGCAGAGTTCAAAGACAGGGGTAGTCGTTTTCTGGCATATGCCTATCCCATTGAAACGGCAGAAGATTTCAAAAAGAACCTGGCAGCTCTCAAAAAAGAACATCCCAAAGCGGTGCATCATTGCTTTGCGTACCGCATTGGGTTAGATAATTTGCTGTTTCGGGTAAGTGATGATGGTGAACCGTCCGGCTCTGCAGGCCGCCCCATACTCGGGCAGATAGACTGCAAAGGATTGACCAATGTGATGATTGTAGTGGTTCGGTATTTTGGCGGCACTTTACTCGGTGTTCCCGGTCTTATTAATGCGTACAAAACCGCAGCATCACTGGCGTTGCAGGTAACACCCGAAGTAGAAAAAGCAGTTGAAAAAAACTACCGTATTCATTGCACTTACGATTTGCTGAACGATGTTATGACGATTTTGAAGCAAGTAGGTTGCACTATTCATAACGTAGAGCAATCCTTGTTTTGCGATGTGCATGCAGGCATTCCGCTCAACCGGCTGGATGCTGTGCTGCACAAAATCAAAGACATTCACACGGTAGAAATAACTGAAGAAAAAACGAAATAAAAGTTGGGCATGCGTATTCTTATTACAGGCGTTTCAGGTTTTGTAGGCCGGCATTTGGCCAGTCGGTTGTTGCAGCAAAATGATGTTGTTGTTGCCGGTACAGGTCGTGCAACCAACCGCCCCGAACATTTGCCAGCGCAAGTGCAATACATGCCGCTAGATTTGCTCCATCCCGTAGCTGTGCTCGATGTGATTGCTGCTTTTCAACCACACATCGTTATTCATAGTGCTGCCATGAGCAAGCCCAACGATTGCGAAGAGCAACAAGCACTTTGCTATGCGGTAAATGTGCAGGCTACGCAACATGTGGTAGATGCCTGTAAAGCATGCAACTGTAGACTGCTTTTCATGAGCACCGACTTTGTGTTTGGCGATGATGGCCCATTTGCTGAAGACGATGCATACAATGCTGTCAACTATTATGGCCAATCAAAAGTGCTGGCAGAAGGGTTGGTAAAAAACTCCGGCTTGCCATGGAGCATTGTAAGAACGGTGCTAGTGTATGGTCCGCAATTGCCTGGTTTGAACCCGACTTTTCTGCAGTGGGTGTGGGGCAATTTAAAAGAAGGCAAAAACATTCGGGTGTTTACCGATCAATATCGCACAGCAACTTATGTAGCTGATTTGACGGAAGGAATCACCAGCATAGTTGTACGAAAAGCCACCGGTGTGTTTCACTTGTGTGGCGAAGAAACCTTCACGCCTTTTGACATTGCACAGTTGGTGGCAGCTCATGGCGGGTTCGATGCGCAATTGGTACAACCCGTTACCAGAGCAGCGTTTGCTGAACCTGCAAGAAGGCCCATTCGTAGCACCTTACACATAGCCAAAGCAAAAAGCGAACTGGGCTATGCACCCCGTTCGCTTTCGCAGGTTTTACCTATACTGTTTTAAAAAATTATTGCAGCGGCAAGTGCACTTCTGCCATCATGCAGCGGGCACTACCACCACCGTTGGTTTCAATGGTTTGTAGAGAAGAATGCAATATGCGGTTGTAGCTTTCCAGTTGTTGGCGTTGCGCATCTGTCAATGCTTCGTATGCTTGTGACGACATCACCAGTATTTTCTCACCCGCTGCATTGTGCACCTGCAACATGTTGCCGGCAAAATGATTCATTTGCTCCCAAGTGATGGGAATGACTTGTTTGCCAGATGCTTCAATGGTTTTCACCACTTCGTTTTGTTCGATGTGGTTGGTAATGCTGTCGAGGCAAATGACCACGTATTGGTCGGCTACACACATCATCACATTGGTGTGGTAAATGGGTTGATGATGTTGATCGACAGCAGTAAATACAACGGGCTTGTATTGCAGCCGGTCGCAAAAATCTTGCAACACGCCACGGTCGGTGCGGGGGGCGAGGCAAGCATACGCAATGCGGTTTTCTCTGTCGAGTACCATGCTGCCTGTACCTTCTAAAAACAGTTGCTGTGCCTCATAAGCCGTGAGGTCTATTTGCTGTGCAATGTTGAATGTTGTTGCTACAGTTTCCAGCACATGTGGCTTTCTTTCCTGCCTTCTGTTTTCGGCAAACATAGGGTAGAGTACTACTGTGCCATCATCATGAAAAGACACCCAGTTGTTAGGAAAAACAGAATCGGGTGTATGAGGTGTTTCAGTGTCTTGTATAACCGTTACATCTACACCAGCATTACGCAGTTTTTCTACAAAAGCATCAAACTCTGCAATGGCTTGCTGTTGCACCCGTTGCTGGTCGGTATCCGCCACCTGAAAAGCATTGTTGACGGCCGTTTCGGCATTATAACCAAAACGCACCGGGCGTATCATGAGTAAGTGATTGGTTGTTTGCATGAAGTGCAATTTTTAGTTCCGTTTTTGGTTTGATGTTTTTGGTTTGATGTTCTGGATGTGGTACTTACTAATTAACTGCTAACATGTTTATGTTGTAAGATTTACTTGCAGTATCATCTGGCTACGGAAAATGCAGCCAATTAAAAATGCGAACCCCAAACCAAAAATTACAAACAACAAACAATTTTAATCAATCTCATCCCTCAACAACGGCATGCTCATGCAATGGAATCCACCACGGGCACGGCTGAGTTCTGCCGAAGGCATTAAAATGAATGTGTCTTTCAATTGTTCGGGACTGGTTTTGCCGGTTTCAAAATCTTGCAGCAAATCTGCTACATGCACCACGTTGAAACCCGCATGCTTAAAGGCATCCACGGTTTTGTCGTTGCGATCGTAGCCAAGCACCACACCCTCTTTTATGGCCAGCAGGTTGCAACTGTCCGTCCATTGCTCACGGGCATCGTACGGAAATTCATTGTTGCCGCTGTAGATGAATTTTACTTTTTCCTTGCAGCCCAAATCGTTTTTGCTGATGTCTTCCAGTAAGGCTTCGAGGTTATCGAAATACACAGGTTTGTCCAGCTGCTTGTGGTGAAATTGTATCAGCGAAATCTTTTCATCTTTCTTGGGGGCATTTTCCAATATGCGTTCTACGGGGTCTTCGTCCAAACGTTTCACTGCTTTTTTGGAGAAGTTGCCGAGCATCACCCACACGTTTCTTTTTACCTGTGTAAATACCGTGTCGATGTGCATGTAGTCCCGCTTTTTAGGAATGCGTACTACCGTTACTTTCTTCACTACTTTTTCTTCAAACAGCAGGTTGATGGCCTGGTGTGCCGCTTCCCAACTGGTACGTTCGCTTACGCCAATCAGCAGGTGATCTTTGCTCACCACCATTACATCGCCGCCTTCCAGCGTCACCTTTTTTTCGCCACCTTCTTTGGGGTTCAGAAAGTGATGATGTTTTTCCGGAATTTCTAAAATTTTACTTTGAAAAGCGGCGAAAAACGGATGGTTGAAGAAAATGTATTTGGCCAGCAATGCTTCCCGGGTGCGGGCTTGCCGGGCAGGCTTGTTCAGCAATACATGGTCGTTAATAACAATGCCAATATCCCGGGTGAAAATAAAATTGGGAATAGGAGCGAAGAGCATTTCATTGTCGTCGCTGGTGCCGCTGATGAAGAGCTTGGCCAAGGCATCAGCATCGAGTTCCATCATGTGCATTTGCGTAGCGTAGGCCACGCCTTCCAATGCACACACGGAGGCTACCAGTTTCAGTTTTGTTTTCTGATCGTTCAAAATGTCGGCGAGCAGCCATTGCAGCTCAATCACCTTGTCGCTTTTGAAAAAATCTTTGTGGCCGGGTTTGTAAAAGTTGCGTTTGCGCTGTGGCGCATCAATGGCGCTGAGCTTGCCTTTTACTTTTTCGGGATCGAGAAAATAGAGCAGCACTTTGGTGTAGTAGTCGTACTCTTTTCTGCGGATGGTGTCGAGGTGCACAATGTCTTCAAATAGCCAATCTTGTGCTTTGGACGGAACAACTTTGCCCAGTCCGCTATCGGGACTGTGGACCAGCAAACGGCGCAATGTGCCAATTTCTGAGGTCACCATCAATTGTGGTGTTGTAGCTTTTTTAGCCATACAATGGATTTCGTGAAACAATATCCACCTTTCCGTATCCGGTCTTTGAAAAAAGGCTATTCAGTGGGTGCTGCCCGAAAGGAGGAGAACAGGGCAACAAGAACAGCAGGCGACCGGAGGGCTAAATTAGGGAATTGGGCATTCGGAAGAAAGGAAATTTGGGAAAGGAGGGGGGCCAGCATGCTGTTTGACACTTATTTTTTAAGGGAGGCTTCATGTAAGTGCAGGGCAGAAAAAAAGCCGACGGCTCCCAACCCGGCCATGGGGCCGGCAATGTGGCTACCAACTTTGTATTGGGGAAGAGGCTAACGTTTTGGGGCTTTGGGCAGGTGTGGTATTAGTATTCCGTCCGCCCACAACCGCTGCTGATTGAAAAACTAATGTTGAAGCTAAGAACTAAAGCTCAAAGTCATTTGTCCAGCCCGAACTGAAGATTGGCTAATTACTGACCCGTCCTGAAAAAAGTTGACTGTGTTATTGAATAAATCCTGCTATAGGTTGATGAAGATAAAACATCCTGAATATGGTTGATTAAAACGGTTGCTTGTAGTGTGTGTGGCCCAAAAAAAGTTGTGTAGCCCTTCACAGCTAAAGCAACTTTTTTTGGGAGCCTAAGGGGTGTTGCTATTCATTCTTTTCGATTTGGTATTTTGCTGATAGTAGTTTTTCCATCTTCTTATCTGTGGTCCTTGTTGTTGGTGTACTTCATGCGGTATTTGCCAGTTGAGGCTGCTGTGCCTTCTTTTGTAATTGTAGACGGTTATGCATCGTGCAATGTGTTTTGAAGCGTCATCAATATTGTCATAGTATTTGCTGATCAGTTCTGTTTTCAGAATGCCATTTACTCGTTCTGCAATAGCATTTTCATAGGGGTCTCCGTTTTGAGTCATACTAATGTGAGCATTGTGTTGATGCAGTAGTTGTACATAAGCGGTACTGCAATATTGTATGCCTCTGTCGCTGTGATGTATCACTATTGTTTCTGGTGGTTTTTGTGCCAAAGCTTTTTTTAGTGCAAGTGTGGCGCTGCTTACTTTCATATCATCACTTACATGGAAGCCGACGATTTTTCTTGAGTATGCATCGGTGATTAAGAAGAGATAAGCAAAGCGGTGTTTGAGTGGTATGTAAGTAATATCGGCCACCCATAATTCATGTGCTTTGAATGGTGTAAAACCCTTTATCATATTGGGATAGCGGTAAAAGTGATGTTTGCTGTTGGTGGTATGCACACTGCGTTTTGTTCTTCTTACAAGGAGTTTATTTCTTTTGAGTAAATCAAAGAATTTATCTCTACCCATGCTTAACTGGTGCTGGGCAAAGAAGGGTTGCAGTTCAATAAACAATTTACGGCCGCCACATCGTGGCTGATGTTTTCTGATGGCGTCGATTTGTTGCAACAGCAGTTGCTCTGCCATCATTTTTGAGACAGTTTTTTGCTGTTGTTTGTGGTAAG
The DNA here is from genome assembly GCA_020848815.1 of Chitinophagaceae bacterium. Taxonomy (GTDB): domain Bacteria; phylum Bacteroidota; class Bacteroidia; order Chitinophagales; family Chitinophagaceae; genus Phnomibacter. The sequence continues at coordinate 39,531 of JADLHL010000203.1, forward strand.
CCTGAGGCGAATAACCCAGCAGCCGGCAAATCGTTTGCAGGCTGAAATGTGGATTTACCTTTTTTACTTCTCGGACTGTTGGGTGCCAGGCTTTTTTCGGATAGGGATCTCCAATTGTTTTTCTGCAACGTTGATCATGGTATCAAGCGCATCGGCACGGAGTTTTTGCCACTCCAGCTGTTTTTCCAGCGCTGCTATTTTTTGGAGCAGGGCAGTTGTTTGCTCGTTGTCGGGAGATGACTTTTTCGGGGAGCTGTTCATGCTACTGGTGGAATAAGATTGTTGCTTTTGTGTTGGGGGTAAGTTATGAATTCCCTGATGAATAAGCACCCATTTGCAAATGGTGGTACGGCTGATGCCGTACTTGGCAGCGAGGGCTCTGAAGCCACAGCCCTGGGTTAAATACTCCTGAATGATCTGTTCTTTTAGGTCCATAAAATGGTTGATTTTTAGTCAACCTATTTCAGGACGAGACA
>JADLHL010000204.1 GCA_020848815.1 Chitinophagaceae bacterium
ATCATTTTATTTGACGCTCATGAAATCAAAGTATTTTTTCCGATGGATGATTGCGGGCTGCATGAGCTTGCTTGTGTCAGCTGTTCATGGCCAAACCCTCATGAACCTCGATAGCTTGTTGCGATTGTTGCCTGCGGCAAAAGCCGACAGCAACAAGGTCGATTTGTACATCAACATCGGGCAGCAGTATGAAGGCACTCAATTGGAAACAGCAGCTCATTATTACCGCCTGGCTGGTGAGCTCAGCCAGCAATTGGGTTACACCCGTGGCGTCATCAAATACATCAACAACTACACTTACATTCTGAATCTGGTGAGCAAGTATGATTCGTCATTGTTGCTCAATCAGGAGGCCATCCGCTTGTCGGGTACCATCAAAGATTCTTTCATGATGGGCAAGGCGTATTTCAATGCCGGTACTTCGGCCCGACTGAGTGATAAGCTGCGCCTTTCTGTACAATATTATTTGGAAGGGCAACGCATTTTTGAAAAGCATGGGGACGCTTCTATTGAAGCAAGGGGTCACGACATTCTGCAATCCTTGTATGAAAATCTTGACCAGTTTGATAAGGCCAAAGAGCATGGCCGCAAAGCTGTTGCCCTGTCGAGGGCACAAAACGACAGCCTGTTGCTGATGAGTTCGCTGGCCAATTTGGGTATGAGTTATGCTGAGCTCAATCAACTGGACAGCGCAGAAAAAGTGTACAACGAATCGTTGGTTATTTGCCGGTTGCTGAAGAACGATTATTCAGAAAACATACTGATGCTGAACATGGGTGATTTGTATTTCAATCAACAAAAATTTCAGCAACTCAAACCCATGTATGCAAGAGCCCTGGCCATTAGCACGGCCATGGAGAATATTGAAAACACAGGCATTGCCTTGCGGGGCATGGCCATTGCGCATTTGTACGAAAACGATTATACCACGGCACTCAAATATGCACAACGGGCCTTGCAGATTTCCGATTCATTGCATGTATTATCAGAAAAACAGAAATGCCTGAACACACTGGCCAATATTCATTTTGCCTTGCACGATGTAGCCAAGGCGGCATCCCTTACCAAGCAGGCATCTATGCTGGCAGACAGTATTAGCAACCAACGGTTGCAACGCGATGTAGCAGAGCTGGAAACCATTTATCTGGTGCAGCAAAAAGAAGACCGGTTGGCACAGCAGCAAGCCAGCCTGCGGCAAAAAAGCAATCTGAATTATGCATTGGGTGCATTGGCGATATTACTGTTGGCCAGCTTGCTGCTGGTATGGCGTACCTGGCAGCAAAAGCAAAAACTACAGGCGCAGGAAATAGACCGGCTGCAGCAGGAAAAACAGCTGGCAGCAGCCGAGGCCATTATGCAGGGTGAAGAGCAGGAACGCAGCCGGCTCGCAAAAGATTTGCACGATGGATTGGGTGGCATGTTGAGCGGCATCAAGTTTTCATTGCAGCATACCAAGGGCAATGTGTTGCTGAATGATGAAGGCCAGGCTGCTTTCGAAAAAAGCATTGTTATGCTTGATCAATCTATCAATGAAATGCGCCGTGTGGCCCACAACATGATGCCCGAAAGTTTGCTGAAGTTTGGCCTCAGCAAAGCCCTCACCGATTTTTGCTACGATATGCAGCAGAGCAGTCAGCTCAGCATCTCCTGCCACTTGCTGGAAGTAGACAAACTACCCAAGGGTGAAGCCATAAGTGTGTACCGTATCGTACAGGAATTGGTGAACAATATTTTGAAGCATGCACATGCCACAGAAGCATTGATACAAGTTACCCGCCACGATGATGTACTATCCATTACAGTAGAAGATAACGGTCGTGGTATGCAGCAGCAACAAAACGAAGCTGCCGCCGGCATGGGCTGGAACAATATCCGCAGCCGGGTTCATTTTTTAAAGGGCCAGATAGATGTGCAATCGACACCCGAAGCTGGCACGTCGGTGCATATTGAGTGGCCGGTGCAGGGGTAGTGCTGCCTAAGCTTGTAGCCAGCTTTCTTGTTGCTCCAGCAAGTTTTTGTACATCAGGAAATGTTTTTCGATTAATTCCTGATGTACTTGCGGTATCAGCCCGAACAAATCTTGCAATTCATTATCAAGGAAAGAATCGCCATGAAAATAGATATAGTGTTTGTCGATAAATGCCAGTGCATTGGCTTTGCTATCGGCAAGCAATGATTGCTCCAGCAACAGATTAAGTTGTTTTTTGAATTGTGGCTCTTCTTCGCTGGTAAAAGAATTGGTCATGCGTGCAGCATCTTCTACCGAAAGAGTTTGGCCGTTGAGTAATGGGGCAAAACGCTGGTGCACAGCATTTGTCACAGCAGCATATTCAGCTAAAGTTTTGCTCATATCAAAAAACTTCTGGTAGCTGTTGATGACTGTGCTTTTATCTGCCGACTGTAAATAAGCCAGTTGAAATACATTTTTATCGAGGTGCTTCAATTGGTTCGCCAAAGAGTCATTCTCTTGTTGCAATTGTGTGGCAATTGCTGTTGCATCTTTTGCTTTGTATTTTGCGCCGTCAAAGTCGAAGCTGTTACAATCAATCTGCTTGTTAGCAATAGCTTGAAGAGTTGCAATATCGTTTTGATTGCTGTTGATTTGTTTTTGTAAAGTGGCATTGCTTTCCGTGCAAATGTCTGCAAAGGTTATGGCAGATTGCAGGGGTAGTTCTGATACGGCTTTCTGCAAATCAAATGGCTCAATGACGCGGCCATCATACAATCCCTTGTACGATTGCGGCAATCGGTATTTGGCTTTTGTTTCTTCAATGTTTTTTTCAAATTCTGCAGTACCCGCAACGGTTGGTGCATTTTCCCATTCAACGTTTCGATACAGCTTTTCAGTCATTTGCTGTTGCAGTTCCTGAGGCTGCACAAACAGCGTCCATGCTGATTCGGTGTAATCCGGCGTGTTCCATTGCAACTGTTGTAAGTGAGCTTCCCGGTCAGCCCGTTCCGGGTGCGAAGCCCATTGATTTTTGAATACTACTCTGGATTTGTTGTAGTGGTTCAGTACATCATCTGTTATCATTGGCAGCCCATCTGTGGCCTTTTGAATGTTCATGTCGTTGGCCAATAATTGGTGGATGTAACGATGATCAGAAAAAAGATTGGCTGACTTCTGATTGTCTTTTATCCAGCTGTTGTATTCATTGATGACTTCGTTGTAAGAATAATCGCCCATTTCAATACGGCGCAAAGCTGTAATAAGATGGTTGCCACCAGCTACAGCTGCTGCAACTGTATCGGCATGAAATTCCATTTCGCGGCTCAGGCTCATGTATCGCTTGTTTACAAACTTATACATGGCCTGCAACAACGATTGAATTTGACCAATGATGAATGCAGTGAGTTTGGCAAAAAGGGTAAAAATGCCGCTGATATTCGCAAAGCCTTCAAGTAATTTACTATAGCCACTATTATCGTACAGCATGTTGTAAATAATGCGGTTTACCTGGTACACAAAGCTGCCGAGTTTCATGCTGCGCTGGCTAAAGTGGCCGAATTCATGCGCCATTACTGCTTTAAATTCTGCCACGTTTATTGTATTGACGAGACCCAATCCAATGTTCAGGTTTTTACGAACCGGAAAAAACATACTCCAGAAACTACTGTTGTAAAACACACTGGCATTTACATCTGGCGTAAGAAAAATCTTCTTAGGAAACTGCGTGCCTGTTTCTGCTACCAGCTGGCGAATGAATGCAAATAGTTTGGGTTGAGTTGCTTCAGTCACTTCTATTGCATGGCTCATATCGTCTTTGCTTACTGCAAACAAAAACTTTAATAGAAACCATACGATAAGTACGCCCAAGGCCATGAGGCCTACGCCAATGAAAATCACGAAACCCTTAGGTGCTGCAAAAATCACAAACAGTCCAAGCCACACACAACCCGCAGCAAGTGCTAAAGCTGCTACAACGAGGAGTACGTATAACAGCAGAAATGCAATAATGCCAAAGAGTACATGTACTACCTGTTTTTTAAACGCAGGTGATGGTTGTAATTTATCAGGTTGTACAGAAGAAGGAGCAACAGGATAAGTAAAATTTGTAGCAGACACAGAATTATAATTTGCTTAAAAATAAGCTTGCTTATTGAAAGCTCCTGATCAACTATGCTTCTGTGTTATTTGACTTGGTTAAAAGGTAGAATGAAGAAATAATTGTGCCGCATGGGTCAACAAGTGAAGTCCAATTAATTTATACAAAACTAAAACTGCAGAAGCTGTTTGTGCAGAAGTATGATTCAGCTTTTTTGAAATGACGAGATGGCTGAACCTGCTCATTTGCTTTTTCTCTTCTTTTTCAGTGCATCAATCTCCGCTTGTTGTTTCAACAGCATGGCTTGTTGTGCTTTGATGCTTTCAATGAGTAGCGGCACCAGCTTGGCGTAGTCAATAGCTTTGTATCCATTGGGACCTTCAGTTACTACTTCGGGTACAATCTTTTCTACATCCTGCGCTATCAATCCTACCTGATGTGCACTGTCAAAATGTTCGTTGGGAAATTCCTCTGTTTTCATTTCATACGATACCCCCTGCAGTTGCAATACTTTTTCCAATGATTCCTGCAGTGGTTCAATGTTCTTTTTAAAACGGCCATCGCTTGCGTAGGTAGTGCCATTGGCCCACAAGCTGCCAAAGATGGAAAAGGCATAGGCACCATTGCGTTCGGCTTTGGCCAACTCAGCATATGTGCCATTGGTTTGAATTACGCCCATGCTAATTTTCCCATTGGGGATGTCGTTTTGCAACCGCAATTCGCCTCCGTACACACCAATGCCTACATCGCCATAAGTTCCTTTGTACAATGAAATTTTGGTAAGGCCTAAAGCGTTTGAAAATTGTAATGGTGCCTGAGCAGCTGCGCCGTTGAGGCCAATGCCTACGTTGCCTGTAGTTGTGTTCATGGTAAGGCCCCAGCCGGCACCGGTGTTGCCAA
>JADLHL010000205.1 GCA_020848815.1 Chitinophagaceae bacterium
ACCGATGAAGATGTGTTGCTGCTGCGCAAAAACATCACCTTGAAAAATGCCAGCTTTTGCCCGGCTGTTTTTGTGGCCTTGGAAAAACTCACTCAGCGGTTTCCCTGATGACCCTTCATCAACTGCTTTTACCGTAACATTGTGCCGACCGAAAAACTGTAAACCATGTCTGTAGCCCGAGTGTTGATTGCCGATGCGCCCATCCCTTCGCCGGGGTATGGGTCTTGGTCGCAGCGCATTACGTATTTGCTGGAGCAGTACCCGGGCAATGTGGTGGATTACGTGATTGGAAATAATGGTGCCGATGCATTTCATTCGGCCCGCACCAAAAGGTACAACCTGCAACTTCGCCACAACCGGCTCATGAACCGGTTGCTGAAACACTGGAAATTGCAGGCGTACAAAACAGCCTTGCAGGAGATAGCCGCCCAACATGAGCAATTAATCATTTGTATTGTTGATTCTATTCGTACCAAGCATGCTGTGTGGCATTTTTTGGGGCAAATGAATATGCGGCACAAATGCAAAATCATTTACTACCAGTGCGGTTATTCTACCTATCTGTCCAGCGATAAATACGAAGCGTTGATGGAAGGAGTGGATGAAGTGATTTACCTGAGCAAGCATTCATATTTATACGAACTGGAGCACAATCCATCATTGCCTTTTACGGCGCATGTGTTGCACAATCCTATTGATAACAACCGTTGCTATCCATTGGCGCCGGCTGCAAAGCAAGCATTGCGGCAGCAGTTGGGTATGGATAACGGATGCCAATTTGTGTGGTCGAGCCAGCACCGCAAAAAGAAGGGATTGGAAGTGATTTTGAAAGCGTGGCAACAACTCGATCATAAGGCCTTACACGCAACCCTGCATGTGGTAGGTGCCGATACGGGTGAGCAAATTCCGGGTGTTGTTTTTCATGGGCGCCAACCCAACCACGAAGTACACCGCTACTTGCAAGCGGCGGATATCGGTTTGTTTTCGCCCTTATGGACGGAAGGCTTTGGCTTGAGCCTGGCTGAGCAAATGAGTTGTGGTTTGTACTGCATTGCTTCTTGGGTAGGCGGGGTAAAAGATTATTTCGATACGGCCCGTTTTGGCGAAGCCATCGAAACCCCCAACATGCCCGGGGCTTGGGCTGCAGCTATGCAACGGGCTGTAGAAAAAGTATCCGGTTTTCAATCGCCTGCGCTGCAAGGTCCCGTGTTTCTCACCTACGATGAATGGTGTGAACGTTTCTGCGATCTTCTCGCATAAAAAATCGGCCATCGCATTGCTGCCATGGCCGATGAATATTCATTGATATTGACAGTTATCCTTTACGCCAGTTTTTAAAGGCGTTGATCAATCCATTGGTGCTGCTGTCGTGGCTGCTGATGCTGTCGGCATCTTTCAACTCAGGCAAAATCTTATTGGCCAGCTGCTTGCCCAGCTCTACACCCCACTGATCGAAGCTGTAAATATTCCAGATGACACCCTGTACAAAAATCTTGTGTTCGTACATGGCTATCAGTTGCCCCAATACAAAGGGCGTTATTTGTTTTACCAAAATGCTGTTGGTGGGTTTGTTGCCTTCAAACACTTTAAAGGGAATCAACTCCGCCGGTACATTTTCTGCAGCGCAGGCTGCTGCTGTTTTACCATTCATGAGGGCTTCTGTTTGCGCAAAAAAGTTGCTCAACAGTTTTTCATGATGATCACCAATAGGATTGTGGCTAATGGCGGGTGCAATAAAATCGCATGGTATCAGCTGTGTGCCCTGATGAATGAGCTGGTAAAAAGCATGCTGCCCATTGGTGCCAGGTTCACCCCAAATAATGGGCCCCGTGCTATAGGTTACCCGGTTGCCATTGCGATCTGTGGTTTTACCGTTGCTTTCCATATTGCCTTGTTGGAAATAAGCAGCAAAACGGTGCAGGTATTGGTCGTAAGGCAAAATGGCTTCGCTTGCAGCTTCAAAAAAGTTGGTGTACCACAAACCAATCAGTGCCAATAACACGGGCATGTTTTTATCAAATGCACTGTGGCGAAAATGTTGGTCCATGCTGCGGGCACCCTGCAGCAGCTGCGCAAAATTGTTGTAGCCAATGGTAAGTGCAATGCTCAACCCAATGGCACTCCACAAACTATAGCGGCCGCCCACCCAATCCCAAAACGCAAACATGTTGCTGGGGTGAATACCAAATGCAGTAACGGCCTTTTCATTGGTGCTGAGGGCAGCAAAATGTTTGGCTACAAAAGCTTCATCCTTCGCATGCTCCAAAAACCAGCTACGAGCCGTGTGAGCATTCGTCATGGTTTCCTGCGTGGTAAAAGTTTTGCTGGCTACCAAAAACAGCGTTTCATCGGGCGTTACTTTTTTCAACGTTTCCGCCATGTGCGTACCGTCGATATTGCTTACAAAATAGGTTTGTATGCCGGGCACCCAGTAAGGCTTCAATGCCTCGGTTACCATTACGGGGCCAAGGTCGCTGCCACCAATACCAATGTTCACAATGTATTTGATGGGCTTGCCGGTGTAGCCTTTCCATTCGCCGCTATGGATGCGTTGGCAAAAGGCTTCCATTTGTTGCAGCACAGCATGCACTTGCGTCACTACATTTTCGCCCTGTGCGGTAAACGTATCAGTAGGGTTGGAGCGAAGGGCCACATGCAGTACGCTGCGGTTTTCGGTATGGTTGATGGCTTCGCCGCCAAACATGGCTTCAATGGCTTGTGGCAGGCCACATTCATTGGCCAGTTGCTGCAGCAGCGTCAGCGTTTCTTCGGTAATGATGTTTTTAGAATAGTCGAGCAACACATCGCCTTCGCTGAGGCTAAACTGTTGAAAACGGTCGGGCGTTTGTGCAAACAGGTCTTTGATGTGCAGCTGCTTCATGCGTTGTGCATGCGTGGCCAGCTGTTGCCATGCCTGCGTATCGGTTGGAACTATTTTCGGGAACATAGATTGCTTGTGTTTTGCTTGTGATTTGCGGCCGCAAGTTAGCCAAAAATGCCAACTGCCGCCTGATGTAACTCATGTTTCGGCAGAGGGCTTACACTGGCATTTGCTGCAGTATGTTGCACAGTTTATCGGTGTCGGCATCGCTTACGCCCAAATGAAATACAAACCGTATGCTCTGCGAACTGATGGCGAGGCAACGCACATCCTGCTCTTGCAATTGCAGCACCAGCTTGGCGGCGGGCATGGCATCAGTTGTGTTGAAAATGAGGATATTGGTTTCTACGGGCAGTACTTCTTTTACCCAGCTCTTGCTTTGCAATACCTGCGCTACGGCTGCCGCATGGGTATGGTCTTTGGCCAGCAGTGGCAAATGATTGTTGACAGCATAAATACCTGCAGCTGCCAGATAACCGGCCTGCCGCATGCCGCCACCCAGCACCTTGCGTATGCGGCGGGCTTTTTTTATGTCGGCAGCAGTGCCGAGCAGCACACTGCCTACGGGAGTGCCCATGCCCTTGCTCAGGCAAACAGAAATGCTGTTAAACACCCGGCCATATTGGGCGGGTGTTTCCTGCTTGGCTACCAGTGCATTCCACAGGCGGGCACCATCCAGGTGCAGCTTCAGGCCATTGGCTACGCACACTTCTTTAATGGCTTCAATGTCGGCGAAGTTGTAGCAGGCACCACCGCCACGGTTGCTGGTATTTTCCAGTACCACCAGGCTGCTGTGCGGTTTGTGTACATCATCGGGTTGAATGGCTGCGGCAACTTGTGGGGCAGTAATGCGGCCACGGTTGCCCTGCAGCAGCGTTACCGAACAGGCTGAATTAACGGCAATGCCACCGCCTTCGTATTGGTACACATGGCTCAGCTGGTCGCAAATCACATCGTCGCCGGGCTGGGTATGCATTTTAATGCCAATCTGATTGGTCATGGTACCACTGGGGCAAAACAGACCTGCTTCCATGCCAAATTGTTGGGCCAGCATGGTTTCGAGTTCGTTTACCGTGGGGTCTTCGCCAAACACGTCGTCGCCTACAGGCGCAGCCATCATGGCTTGCAGCATGCCGGGCGTGGGTTGGGTAAATGTATCGGAGCGGAGTTCTATGGCCATATAATTTGCTTGTGTTGAAGAATAACGGCCACGAAAATAACCAAGCACAGTCAACTCATTGCGGGGCTTCGATGGCCCATACCGGTTTTGACCGTTTTGTGGCCCATGCGGGCAAAAGTTTTCCACCCCAATGCTTCCCGTTTCGTTAATGGACTGTCATTTTTTGGAGCTTCTTGTACCTTTTTGCAGTAAAACTGTTGGTAATAGCGTCTTATACAACAGGAATGCCGCAGGTGCCGGCCGATTAAATGAAAACAGGCTATGAAAAGCAGAAAATGAACAGTACCTTTGCAGCCCTTTTGCAATGGCTTTATTCACAATGTGAACAAACCAATGATACAGGGCATGAAAAAGAAGAGCGGCAGCACCTATCTTCCAAACTCGTAAAAGGAGAACCATTTTAATATGAGGCAATTAAAAATTGCTACCCAGATCACGAACCGTGATTCGCAGGCGGTAGAGAAGTACTTACAGGAAATTTCCAAAATTGGCATGATCACTCCGGAAGAGGAAACCATTTTGGCGCAACGCATCAAAATGGGTGATCAGAAGGCTTTGGAACGCCTGACCACCGCCAACCTGCGCTTTGTGGTATCAGTAGCCAAGCAGTACCAACACCAGGGCTTGTCGCTGAGTGATCTGATTAATGAAGGTAATCTGGGGCTGATCAAAGCAGCCCAGCGTTTTGATGAAACCAAGGGTTTCAAATTCATTTCTTACGCTGTATGGTGGATTCGCCAGTCCATTTTACAAGCGTTGGCAGAGCAGGGTAGATTAGTCCGCCTGCCTCAAAACAAAATTGGCACCTACAACAAAGCCAACAAGGCTTACATGGCTTTCGAGCAAGAACATGAGCGGGAACCTTCTACAGAAGAACTGGCTGATATTCTTGAAATGAGCGAAACCGAAATCAACAACATTTTCCAGAGCAACACCCGCCACAGCAGCCTCGATGCACCCGTGCACGAAGCCGAAGACGTGGCCATGGGCGACCTGCTGGAAGGTAGCGACGACACTGACGACGACGTGATGAAAGACTCACTTCGGGAGGAAATTCGCCGTGTTTTGAAATCGTTGAGCCCTCGTGAAGCGGAGATCGTATCGGCTTACTTTGGTTTGGATGGAGAAAATGGTGTAACCATTGAGCAAATTGGTCAGAAGTATGATTTGACCAAGGAGCGTATCCGTCAGATTAAAGAAAGAGCTATTAAGCGTTTGCAAAAAGCCCGCTACAGCAACTCGCTGAAGTCGTATTTGGGATAATGCACCCCTGCATGTATCCCAAGCGAAGCGGTAGCTCATAATTTGGGATAATATGTACGGATTTCGCTACAACGCGAAAAACGACATTGGCCCCTCGGATGTACATCTGAGGGGTTTTTTTGTGGGG
>JADLHL010000206.1 GCA_020848815.1 Chitinophagaceae bacterium
AAATCATCCTTCAATCGTTTCGGTAAGTTTTCGTCAAGCAACAGTCGCATACAATTGCGCCACGTTTTTAGCTGTCAGCAATTTGTTAGCGATATCGAGCAAAGCAATAGCCTGCTCTTTTGAAACCGTGGGAAAGTCGGCCAAAAACTCATCCAGCGACACACCTGCTTCTAAGTGATCAAACAGACTTTCAACAGGAACACGGGTTCCTTTAAAAACAGGCTGTCCACCCAGAATATCGTTGTCGATAGTGATGAGGTCTTGTACATTCATGATGGTAAATTTAATCAAAAGCCAAAGCAAGTCATTGTGAAAATTCATCCGCAACAACTTGCTTTGATTTTCGGCGCAGCTAAACAAGAACTACTACGCTTTTCCCTACTTCAAATACTTTTCCCAGAACGCCAATGTCCTTTCCCAGGCCAGTTTGGCGGCGGCTTCGTTGTAGCGGGCTGCTGAGCTGTCGTTGTGAAAAGCATGGTTCACCCCTTCGTACATGTATTGCTCATACACTTTGTTGTTGGCCTTGAGTGCTTCTTCGTAGGCTTTGGCACCAGCGTTGATGCGTTCGTCTAAACCCGCATAATGCAGCTGCACGGCGGCCTGTATGTTGGGCACTTCGCTCAGCTCGGGCTGGCGGCCATAAAATGCTACAGCAGCTTTGAGGGCTGGCACACTCATCGCCAAACTATTGGCCATAGCACCACCCCAGCAAAAACCGACACAACCAATCTTGCCCGTGCAATCTTTGCGGCTTTGCAGGTACGGTACGGCACCGGCAAAGTTGAGTACGTTTTGTTTGGCATCGAGTTTGGCAAACAAACCACGGGCTTCATCTTCATTGGCAGGTGTACCACCCAGCAGCGATAAACCATCTACTGCAATGGCTACATAACCAGCTTTGGCAGCTCTGCGGGCCACATCTTCGATATGGGCATTGAGGCCGCGGTTTTCGTGAATGATAATCACCCCCGGATACTTGCCCTTTTTGTTGGGCCGGGCCAGATAGCCTTTCATGGTGCCAGCGGCTATGGTGTAGGTTACCTGTTCGGTGGCAATGTCTTCGTCGAGCTCAACGGTTTGCGCCATGGCATAGTTGCCTTCCAGCTGTGGCAGTATGGCCAGCGCAGCAGCGGTGCTACCGGTAAGCAGGGCCAGGCGTTTTAAAAATACCGTGCGGCTAAGCGGCTTGTGGGTGTACTCATCGTACAGGTTGATGATTTGTTGATCCATGGGATTCTTAATTATAGTAATCAGACTCTAAAAATGCGCAATTCTTTTTATGAATCTTGTATTCGTTCGCATACCCGCTACAATGAATAGACGATTGTCAAGACGAAACGCCTGATTATCTGACAAACGCTATTAGAAAATGAAAAGCTGCGTTCAAAAAATCTAATCACTTTTTAATACAGGTTATGCGGTTGGAGAAAAAATCTGAACTATATTGAAGAAAAATACCTCACTTATGAAATCAATCCTACCCTTAATGATGGCCATCCTTATTGTGTCTACAGCCGAAGCTCGTGTACTTCGCTATGGCTTTGCTGGAAGCAGTTACTATGCCGGAACAGCGGTTACCAATTTTGATTACACTACAGCCAGTGCCTTATTAGCCGCCGCAAACAATGGTGATACTGTTCAAGTGTATCCCGGTGCTCCGCAAGTTACACTTACCAAACGTTTAGTTTTTATTGGAAGTGGCTACTATACCAGTGGAAGTTCAAGTAATGCTAACTTACAGATAGTACCGCAGGCATCACTCAACGTAATATTGCAAGCTGGCGGCAATGGCTCTGTTTTTATTGCTCTCTCATTAACTATTTCTACACCCACCAGTGCTACAGTTGAAAACATTGTATTTAGAAATTGCAGGTTTAGCACAAGCGGTCTTAACCTTGGTACCAGCGGTATAGCCCGCAATTGGCAGATACTCCGCTGCGCAGAAGTAGATTTCGGCGGCAGTACAGGTAGCCGTTTCGAAAACCTGATTATTGAAAATTCTTTAATAGAAAACTCCAGCTTCATCAATAATACAAGTACGGGCACTATCACCAACTGTGTATTTAATTCTGGCATCATCAATTTTGCCAATGCAGCAGTAGTAGTAAGAAATAGTGTTTTTGCTGTTGCTTCCACAACAACACCTGCAAATTATATTGCTTGCAGTTTTACCAATTGTCTTTTTGAAGGTACCGCAGCAAGTTTGCCCGGTCTTACAGGTACAGCTAACCAGTTTTCTATCAATCCTAATGATGTGTTTGTCGCATTTTCAAGCAATCCTAATAATTTGGCATTAGATAATCGCTTTGTACTTAAGCAAAATTCTCCTGCAATAGGTGCTGGTATTGGTGGGGTAGACTGCGGTATTTTTGGCGGACCTAATCCATATAAGTTATCCGGATTGTCTACTGCACCTACCATTTATAAGCTAACATCTTCAAGCCCTCAGGCCTCAGGTTCTACTTATACCATTACATTTTCTGCCCGTAGCAACGGCCAATAAAACACACTTTTTTCCTTCAATTTTTAGCCATGATAAGATATTTATTATTGGCTTGTGTTTGGCTTATGCCCATACGGCAGCTGTCTGCACAATCCAACTTGGTTCAAGCCGAGTATTTTATAAACAATGACCCGGGCACAGGTCTTGGCACACCAGTGAGTATAGTACCTGGGAATCATTTGCAAGATGTAAACTTTCAGGTCAATACCGCTTCACTGCCCACGGGCATTCATTATTTATACCTGAGAGTAAAAGACGCTAACGGAGTTTGGAGTCATGCCGGACAATGGATTTTTGCAAGACCCTTTGCAGGTGCACCCGTGCTTCCTGCCTTGCCAGCTGCGGAAAATATTGTACAGGCAGAATATTTTATCAATAACGATCCGGGCATAGGTTTGGCAACGCAAATACCTGTGGTAAGCGCCTTAAACCTACAGGATATAAACATTACGGTAAATACTGAACCGCTACCAACCGGTATCCATTATTTGTACCTGAGAGTTCGCACAGCCAATGGATTGTGGAGCCATGCAGGGCAGTGGATTTTTGCAAGGCCCTTTGCTGGGGCGCCCATTCTACCTGCACAGCCTGTAGCTACTTCTGTTAGCAAGGCCGAATACTATATAGACAATGATCCTGGTTTGGGCTTGGGTAAACCTGTGGTGTTACCCCCATCTCAAGTACAATTGGCAGATTGGTTGATAGATGTAAATGTGACAGGGCTTAGCACCGGAGGCCATTTTTTATACTTGCGTACACAAGATGCCAATGGCGTTTGGAGCCATTTAGGTAAATGGGATTTTGGGGTAACTGCTGCTGCAGCGGCGCCTGCAATCAATATCAATAGCTTATTGAATAAGCCTCAATTTTGTGCAGCAGATAGTTTATACCTGAGTTTTGATGCTTCGGGTCAGTATAACGCTGGCAACATCTTTCAGGTACAATTAAGCGATGCCAACGGAAGCTTTGCAAATCCTGTCCAAATGTTTGCTGTTTCTGGTACTACAAGTAGCATTTTAGGTATGCGATTACCCAGCCAGGTGCCTGACGGTACAGGGTATAAAGTGAGGGTACTAAGTACGAATCCATCAGTGACAGGACAAGCAAGTAGTCAAACTTTATCGATAAGAAACAGACCCTACCTAGGACCAGATACACTTGCAGCAATTGTTTGTTTAGGTGAAATCGTAAACCTCAATCCTTTATACAATACCACCGGCCTTACAGCCCAATGGAATACATCCAATACAGTGACGGCCCCACAAGGCATATATCAGTTGATAGCCACAAATTCATTTGGATGTAAAGACACGGCAGTGGCAACCGTAGGCCAGGAAATAAACCTGTGGAGCGGAGCATCTGATAACAATTGGCACAATCCTGCCAATTGGAGCCGTAATAGAGTGCCGGGAGAAAAAACCCATGTAATTGTGAACACCGCAACAAATTCACCGGTAATATCACAGGCTGATGCCCAGGCTGCAAGTATACAAATTCGAAACAATAGAAACATTCAATTGAGCAACAACCGAAAACTTACTATCACTGCCAAGTGCACAACACTGCCTACACAATAATAATAATGATATTTAGAGGTTTCCTCTTTTGGGCGTAGGAATGATTTCCTACGCCTTCTTATTGATATAAAAGGCATACCAACAATCTCAGCGTCTAATAAATAGCTTCCGTATTTTCAACGCCCCATTTCTTAAAATTATGATTCGCAAAAAATTCATTGCATCCGCTTTATTCTTGACTGCAGGTATGGCAGCATTTGCTCAGCAAGCAGTTCCTTCATGGCTTCGCTATCCTGCTATCAGCCCCGATGGCAGTAGCGTCGTTTTTACCTACAAAGGTGATTTGTACAAAGTACCTGCCAGCGGTGGTACCGCTTCGTTGCTCACCATGCACGAAGCCCACGACTACAATGCCATCTGGAGCCCCGATGGCAAATACATTGCTTTTGCCAGCGACCGCTATGGCAACTTTGATGTGTTTGTAATGCCCGCCACCGGTGGCGAAGCCAAGCGCCTCAC
>JADLHL010000207.1 GCA_020848815.1 Chitinophagaceae bacterium
AATAAAGTTACAGAAGTTCATTGTTTATTCTGTTGCCCGGTGTTATTCGTCTGACGAAACCGAAGCTGAGTAGCGGACAAAAAGTTGAGAATATATTCTTCACCCGCCATATTGCCAATGCAATGTTACCTGCTGTGCTGTATTCCTTAGTCATTACTAAATTTATTATCCATGAGTTTTTCCTTAAAAGTGGT
This sequence comes from Chitinophagaceae bacterium, assembly GCA_020848815.1. Taxonomy (GTDB): domain Bacteria; phylum Bacteroidota; class Bacteroidia; order Chitinophagales; family Chitinophagaceae; genus Phnomibacter. Next base: position 195 of record JADLHL010000207.1, read on the forward strand.
TCCAAAGGTGTAAGCAAATGTTAGCAAAGCGGCTCTTGTATCGACTTTGAAAATACGTTGGAATGAAAAATCATTGGTGTCCCAAATAATTCCACTGCGTTGAGTATTGAACACATCGGTAACAATAAAGCCGATTCTTGCTTTTTCTTTCCAGATTTTATGTTGAAACGCTATATCAGTATTATACACAGAAATAGTCCTGCCTTGTATGGTTGCAACAGGTGAATTATAGACAGATAGTACCTGTATTTTAAAATGCTTGTTTATTGTAAAATCATTTATCCATTTTGCATTCCAACTCCAAACGTTATTTACAGCATCAGCCTCTATATTTTTTGCATCGATTTGTTGATTAAATACCGATGCACTGATGTTTGAAGTCCAAAACGAAAATATATTGTATGCAAATATCATCTCCAGACCAGTTGTGTTGGTCGTTCCTGCATTAATAGGTTTTGTAAAGAGAACACCGTTGGTGTTGAGCTCTGTAAAAGGTAAGATGGAGTTAGTACTGTTTCTGTAATAGAGTCTGGTCAGCAAATTCCCCTTCTGAAAGGAAAACGAATGACTGAGTTCTGCATTATGACTTATCTCAGGCAACAATTCGGGATTGCCACTGCGTTGGGTAAGTGAGTCTGTGATATCTGTAAATGGGTTAAGTTGCCCAAGTCTTGGTCTGTTGATTCTTTTGGCAAGGCTTAATCTAAGATTTTGTTGACCTGTCAGCCGGTATCCGGTACCCAAATTATAAAACTGGTTGTAGTAGTTATTGTCGAAATTTAATTGCTGGCTTTTAACACTACCTTCATTTATTGTTTGTTCTCCCCTTAAACCAAATTCAAAATCCCACCGTTCTTTCGTTCTGAATTTATATTGTGCATACCAGGCATGAACCTGCTCTCTGAATTCGAGTTTTCCAGTCAGGCTCGGTATCGGCGTAAAGACTCCGTTGCTGTCATTTTCCTGTGAAAAGTCACTATCGAAAAATCTTAGCAACGCTTTATAACCTGATTCAAACAAGCCTTTACCCATTTTCTGAGTATAATCAACCCGGATATTCGAAACAGAACTTTTATCGTTAAAGCTGGTTCGTTGTAAAACAGGCACACCTGTTTGCTCATTTGAGATCGTCAGATATTGTGAATTAATATTGGTCCGTTCGATACCATCGCTGAAAGAATTACTGAAATTAAAATTCAATAACTGTTGTTCCTTATTAAGTTTCCTTTCATATTTCAAAGCAATCTCTGCTTGTTTTGCTTTTCGGCCTTCGTCTGAAAATCGCCTGTTTTTTGATTCAAATCCGCCAGCCTGATTCTGAAAAGTGCTGAATAGCGTTTCATTGTTTTGTTCGTTCTGCCATCCCAATAAAAACTCAGCACCTGCTGCATTTTTACCTTTCGTGTAATCTATACTGCTTCTTAAATTATGTATCGCTTCCTCACGGGCATCATTTCTATCTTGCGTTAACAGGTAATTGGTTGGAAGAAAGAAATTAACCCTCGTGCCTTCTGCATTTCTTGTTCTTTCTGCTAATCGGTTATCATACGAAAGTCCCACATTCCAGGCTCCTCTTTTATAATTCATCATAGCAGAACTGTTGAATCGCCAACTGGCCCCCCAACCGGTTCCGATGACTGCTGCACCATTTAAACCATCGGTTTTCTTTTTTTTAAAGATGATATTGATAATTCCGTTTTCCGCTTCCGCATCATAGTTGGAACCTGGTGATGTAATGATTTCAATTTTTTCAATACTTGTTGCCGGAATACTATTGAGGTTGTCAAGTTTTGAGTTCCTTCCGTTTATCAATATCAATGGTGTTTTTCCCCTCAAATTGATATTGCCGTCCGCATCTACAAAAACGGTTGGAGTTCCCCTCAGTATATCGGCAGCCGTGCCTCCTTGCTGCGTGAGCACTGCATCTGTATTTACTACCAATCCATTATTGGTTTGTTGAATAACCGGTTTTTTTCCAACAATGGATACTGTTTGCAGTTGTTGGACGTTTTCAATAATTGTTATAGTGCCCAATGTCAAAACGGGCAGATTTGTGCTTTCTATAACCAATTGTTTTGAAACATATCCAATGGAGTGAATTTTTAAGATGAATTCTGCATTTTGAACCTGAGTAAACCTGAAATTACCAAGACTGTCTGTAGTTGTGCCTTGAATAATCTTTAATGTGTCTTGCTTGTAATACAATAGAACATTTGCAAACGCAACAGGTTCGGCATTAGAATTTTTTACGGCACCTTCAATTTTGATTTGTGCAATTATGCCATCAGACAACAATAATAACAGATGAACTAAAATTAATCTCATTTCTTATTTTGTAAGTTTGATTGCATCAGCAAGTCGTTGGGATGAGTTGTCCCAATTAATAATGTTGAACAATGCGTCCACAAAGTCGCTCCGTTTATGTTTATATTTTAAGTAATACGAATGCTCCCAAACGTCAATTACAAGTAAAGGAATAACGCCCCACTGGGTCAGTTTTTCGTGGTTCTCACATTGTAAAATAGTAAGTTTGTCCGTGTAAGGTTGATATCCTAAAATGCCCCACCCGTTGCCGTCCACATTTTTGGATGTCTGTGCTAAATATGTTTTTAGTTTGTCGTAGCTGCCAAAATCTTTTTCAATTCGTTTGAGTAGGTCACCCTTCGGTGTTGTAGCTTTGTTGGTAAGGTTTGTCCAAAAGATAGAATGCAAGATGTGTGACGACAAATGATAAGAAAGTTTCTTAGTCCAGTAATCAACTGTTTCAAGGTTGTTGCTGTCCATTGCCTCTCTGATTTTTTTGAGGTCTGTATTTGCTGCCTTTGTCGCCCCACCGTGATGGAAGGTATAGTGCAAATGCAATGTCTCGCTGTCCATATACGGCTCTAAAAAATTTTCCGTGTATGGAAGTGCCTGTTGAACAAAGTTGCCGTTTGCGTCCACCAACTTATCAATGTTGTTGTCTGTCAGATTTTGCGAAAATGCGTTGTTTGTTCTGATAACTGTCGCAGCACTTGTCAACGCCCCAATTTTTAAAAAGTCTTTTCTGTCCATATTTTGAATTGTTAGAGATTGTCAATTAGCATAGCAGGTAACTCAAAAATAGACGAAAGTTTTCAGCCTTTTTACACTTTCGCAATTTTTCATAACTCCTTGTCCGTTCGTTGGTTGTAACAAATTGCGAAACGCAAAAAACTTTCGCCAATACAACTTCAGCTTTTCACATCCAGCTCATCTAAAGGGCTTATGATGTTCAGCAATCTCGCTGTTCGGGGTGTACAATTCCTGAACAAACATTACTCCGTACCGAATGTATTTTCTGCTTGTATCCTCAACAACCGATAATCAACAATCTACACCTGAAACACCCCCGTTTTGAAATCATCCATTTGCGGGTTGTGATTGGCTGCGGTAATGGCTTCGCTGATAACAGTTCGTGTTTCTGCCGGATCAATGATAGCATCTACCCAAAGCCTGGCCGCTGCATAGTACGGGCTGGTTTGTTTTTCGTAGCGGTTTTTGATATCGTTCAGCAGTTGCTGTTCGTCTTCGGGGTTCACCGTTTTGCCTTGAGCTTTCATATTCGCTACTTGTATTTGCAGCAATGTTTTGGCGGCTTGTTCACCACCCATCACCGCAATTTTTGCCGAAGGCCATGCATAAATAAACCGTGGGTCATAGGCTTTGCCACACATGGCGTAGTTGCCCGCACCAAAGCTGTTGCCCACAATGATGGTAATTTTTGGTACCACAGAATTGGCTACTGCATTTACCAACTTGGCACCATCTTTTATGATGCCACTGTGTTCACTGCGGCTGCCCACCATAAAGCCGGTTACGTCCTGCAAAAACACCAGTGGTATTTTTTTCTGGTTGCAGTTCATGATAAAACGGGCTGCTTTATCAGCACTGTCGTTGTAAATAACGCCGCCCATTTGCATTTCGCCCTTGGCGCTTTTTACTACCAAACGTTGATTGGCTACAATACCTACCGCCCAGCCATCTAAGCGGGCATAACCGCAAATAATGCTTTTGCCATAATCGTTTTTAAAAGCATCAAAACTGTCGGCATCTACAATGCAATCAATGAGCGTTTGCATGTCGTAGGGCTTGCTGTTGTTGGGGGCTTGTATGCCGTAGATATGATCGGCAGGCAGCGCTGGCGCAACAGCTGTGCTGCGGTTGAAACCAGCCGTTGCAGTTGGGCCGAGTTTGGCTACCAACCGCTTTACCTGATCGAGGCATTCCTGCTCGGTGGCAAACTTGTAATCAGCAATACCGCTGATGGCATTGTGCGTGGTAGCACCGCCCAACGTTTCGGCATCAACGTCTTCGCCAATGGCCGCTTTTACCAAATAAGGGCCTGCTAAAAAAATGCTGCCATTGCCTTCTACCATCAGCGTTTCATCGCTCATGATGGGCAGGTAGGCACCACCCGCTACACAGGCACCCATCACCGCTGCAATTTGCGGAATGCCCGTGGCACTCATTTTAGCATTGTTGCGAAAAATGCGGCCAAAATGTTCTTTGTCGGGAAAAATTTCATCTTGCATGGGCAGGTATACACCGGCACTATCTACGAGGTAGATCACCGGCAAATGATTTTCCATGGCAATCTCTTGCATGCGTAAATTCTTTTTGCCTGTAATGGGAAACCACGCGCCGGCTTTCACCGTTTGATCGTTGGCCACAATCATGCATTGCCTGCCGCTGATATAGCCAATGCCGGATACCGTGCCACCCGCAGGACAGCCACCTTCGGCTTCATACATTTCATAGCCGGCAAAAGCACCGAGTTCTATGAAAGGTTTGTCATTATCAATCAGGTATTGAATGCGTTCTCTTGGGGTGAGTTTGTTGCGTTCTTTTTGGCGGGCTATGGCTTTGTCGCCACCACCTTTGGCTATTTGTGCTACACGTTGTTTTACCTGGCTCCAGGCCAGTTTCATCGCATCTTCATTGCGATTGAATTCCAGGTTCATAGGCAATCTGTTGAATGGCAAATATAACGGCACACCCATGCCATAGGTTGGCATGAATTCAAAATGATTATACAAGAATTATAACGTAGAAAACAGTTGGTTATACAATGCCTAGTTTTTCAGCCAATATTGGAATCATTAAAACAGCTACAAAGCCAAATACGCTGAGATAAAACAAAGAGGTGAGCCTGTTGCAAAGCATCAATGTGTTGCGGCGCTTGGCAGTATAGGAACCGTCAATTTCCATATTGGAAAAACGACCAAATAGATTCATTGATATTGTTTCGTCGGTATTGCTTTTGTTATAGCGTACTATGCTAAATGCTTTTACCGCGATGAGAGAAATGCCTACACCGCCAATAATCAATTTAGCAGTGGAAATAGTTTCTGGTGAAATCATTGCTGTGTATCCCCTTATTTGTGTCTCAAGATAAAGAATAGTTCCCGTTCTTTTCGGGCGGTTACAGAATTGTAACATGCTGCCATGCATTTAATGAAAAAATGTGGCTTAAAAAGTTGACGGTATGTTGCTTCATCTCCTCCAAAAGGTGGTGATGAAACGAAACTGCAATTGAACAATAACCCTGCAACGCGGCCCTTGGGCGAAAGCAAACGGTGCATGTGCACCGCATAATCCTTTCGCAGCGAAGGATGCAAGGCGCAGAAAAAAGTTTGCTCCAAAATGAGGTCGTACGTTTCAGTATGGTCAAAGAAATTTTGGTGTAAAATGCGGGCTTGCTGCAACAATGGGTTTTGCTGCAACTGCTGTACCAGGTAAGCTGAAATATCAATGAGCGTAACATTCGTGAAGCCTTGCTGCAGTAAGTAAATGGCTTCGTAAGCATTGCCACAACCGGGTATGAGAATGCGTAAATCTTTATCAGTCAACTGATCGATGTAATGCGTCAACGGCGGCGATGGCATGCCCATATCCCATGCATCGGAATGTGTTTGGTAGCGGTGGCTCCAGTAGCCATCATCTAAAGTGTTTGGTTGCATCAGAGTTGTGGTATCCAGTTCATAATATCGTACACAATTTTAGGCGTGGCATTGCGCAGTACCTGACTTTTTACTTTACCCAAACGCACCACCACCGCATTTTGAGATGGAATGACCATGATGTATTGCCCCAAGATACCCCGTGCATAAAAAACACCTTCATGCTCTGGCGATACCCACCATTGGTAGCCGTAATAATGGCAGCGTAACCCTGTTTCGTCGGATATGTTGCAGGCAGTGCCACTGGCCGCTACGTAAGCCGAATCGATCAGTTGACGACCATTCCATTTGCCACCATGCAGCATTAATTGGCCGAGCTTGGCGAAGTCACGGGCATTGGTATTGAAGCAACAATACGCCTTGGTATTGCCGCCTGCTTTGTCGGTGCTCCACAAAGCTGCCTGTGTGGCGCCCAAAGGTTGCCAGAGCTTTTCAGCTGCATATTGCGCCAGCTTTTTACCCGTCATTTTTTCTATAATCAGCCCAAGTAGTTGCGTGTCACCGCTTTTGTATTTATGCAAAGTGCCCGGTTGGTTCACCATGGTTACATCATTCGCAGTATGCACCAAATCATTGCCATAATACAAGTTGGCCGTAATGGAAAAAGGGTTCATGTACGACTCACTAAAATCGGTGCCACTGCTCATGGTGAGCAGGTGGCGGATGCTTACGTTTTCTTTGCCGCCGCCGGTAAACCAGGGCAGGTATTGCTGCACTTTATCATCGATGGATTTAATGTGGCCTTCTTGCACGGCAATGCCCAGCAGCATGCTGGTAATACTTTTGGCTACAGAAAATGAACCCGATAAGCCATCGGCACTAAACGCATCCCAATATTCTTCAAATACAACAGAATCATTTTTTATAACCAGCAATGCACCCGTTTCAATGGATTGCAGATAGGCTTTCATAGAATCGGGCAGCGTGGCTTTGTTGTACCGGCTACTGTTGGCAATGGGCTGAGGTGCCGCAATGGCTACCGTGTCGTTGTCAAACTTTTTGTAGTCATCTACATTGGCAAAATTGTACAGGGCTGATTTTACCATATAGCTGTTGCCGGTGGCATAGGCCAGCAGGGTAGCAGCTGCTAACGAAACGACTATATACAGCAGTATTTTCTTTGCTTTTTTCATGAAACAGTTGGTCGTTTAAAGGGTTACCGTTGCTTGTATGGGAATGATGAATGCAATCAGTTCATCCAATGCAATGCCGGCTCTTTCGCAGGCATCGGTGATGTCGTCGCGGCTTACATTGGCAGCAAAACTTTTTTCTTTCAATCGTTTTTTCACGCCTTTTACATCCATGCCTTCGTAGCCACCTGGTCGCATGAGGCTGTATGCATGAATGAGGCCGCTGAGTTCATCAAAGGCATAGAGCATTTTGTCCATGCGGGTTACAGGTACAACCCCAAAATGGGCATGGCCATGGCTGGCAATAGCCCGGATGATTTCAGGGTCGATGTGTAAGGATTCGAGATGTTCAATGATTTTTTTGCAATGTAGCTCGGGCCATTGGTCCCAGTCGGCGTCGTGTAGCAGGCCTGCCATTTCCCAACGCCATTGGTCGGTTTCGGTGGCTTGTTCTTTTGCAGCCGCCCAGCTACGCATGAGCTGTGCTACCTGCAGCATGTGCAGTTGCAGCTTGGGGTTAAGCACCCAATCATGAAAGAGTTGGAAGGCTTCTTGGCGGCTGAGCACACGGCCGGCATCTTCGGGGCGGCCAAACGTCTGCCTGTGTAATTGTAATGACATACTTCAATCGTTGGCTGCAAATATGCTGTAAAACTGTTGTGTGTAAATGGTCGGAAATGAACGCCATTGAACGAATTCTATTTTTTTACAGCCTTCTGGCAGAAATACATCAGTAAATGGGCGAGGGGGTTGGATGGCTGTTTGCCCGTTGCTGATTGCAGAAAAAGAATTGCTAATTGTACACAAATAGTTCAACCTGCAACGATTTTGCAGCACACATCGCCGCTATTTTTGACACTTATTATCGATTGCCTTATGAATTTTCAATTAACCGAAGAGCAACTGGCCGTTCGCCAGGCAGCCCGTGATTTTGCGCAGCAGGAATGCTTGCCGGGTGTAATAGAACGAGACGACAAGATGATTTTTCCAAAAGAGCAGGTGAGCCAGCTGGCCGACCTGGGCTTTATGGGCATGATGGTGAAACCGGAGTATGGCGGCAGCGGCATGGATACGGTAAGCTATGTACTGGCCATGGAAGAAATCAGCAAGATTGATGCGAGTGTGAGTGTGTGCATGAGTGTAAACAATAGCCTGGTGTGCTATGGTTTGCAAGAGTATTGTACCGAAGAGCAAAAGCAGCAATACCTGGTGCCGCTGGCGCAAGGCAAAAAAGATGGCGAACTCTACATTGGGGCGTTTTTGCTGAGCGAACCCGAAGCCGGTAGCGATGCTACCAGTCAGCGAACTACTGCCATCGACATGGGGGATCACTACATTTTGAATGGCATAAAAAACTGGATTACCAACGGCAGTAGTGCCAGTGTGTATCTGGTGATGGCGCAAACCGATGCCAGCAAAGGCAGTAAGGGTATCAATGCTTTTATTGTAGAAAAAAACTGGCCCGGCGTATCAGTAGGTGCCAAAGAAAATAAGATGGGCATTCGTGGTAGCGATACGCACAGCATCAGCTTTACGGATGTGAAAGTGCCCAAGGCCAACCGCATTGGCGAAGATGGTTTCGGTTTCACATTTGCCATGAAAACATTGGCTGGCGGCCGCATTGGTATTGCCGCACAAGCGTTGGGCATTGCCGCTGGCAGCTATGAGCTGGCGTTGAAATATTCAAAAGAACGCAAGGCATTTGGTAAAGAAATTATGCATCACCAGGCCATACAGTTTAAGCTGGCGGATATGGCAACGAAAGTGGAAGCTGCCCGTTTGCTGTGCCTGAAAGCTGCATGGGAAAAAGACAATGGTATTGATTACACCCTTAGCTCAAGCATGGCCAAAGTATTTGCCAGCGAAGCGGCTATGTGGTGCAGTACCGAGGCCGTACAAGTACACGGTGGTTACGGTTATGTAAAAGAATTTCATGTAGAACGCCTGATGCGGGATGCCAAGATTACGCAGATATACGAAGGTACCAGCGAGGTACAACGCATTGTGATCAGCCGCAGCATTTTGAAATAATAAACCTGTTTGTATTGATGAAAGCCACTTGCCGAAAGGTGAGTGGCTTTTTTATTGCAGACATTCGGCCGACTCCTGAATTAATTGGCGAAAAGTGGCTAATCTTTCAGCTGTACTCATTTCATTCGTAATGAATCCATTCTTTGTTGATCTTAATCTTTCTTTTATTTCAGGACATTTTGCAAACAAGGCATACATACTAATCTTATTGCCTGCGAGAGTAGGACTGCTCAGCATGGTAAAGCTGGAAAGATTGGTATAATGTACTACCCACTTTTCCGGATCATTTTGTGTGCCCCATTGGTACAGCCCCAATTTTTGGCCACCTTCTTTCAACTGCAGGCAGCAGTAGGCATACCGTTTGTCTGCGGCGTATTCTATGCTGGCAATTTTGTAGCTAATGCTGTCAATAGTGATCAACCGTACTGTGGCCATATTGAGCTTAATAGATTGCTTCGTTTTTTGCCAGCCGCCTTTATCCTTCACCTTTTCTTCAAATAGTGTAATACTCAGCATATCATCGTTGGGGCCATCCAAGTCAATGGCAATTTCACCTGTGTATGAACCCAAAAAAGATTGTACCGTACCAAAATGGGTAGGTGTTTTCTTAGCGTTTGCTTGTAATGAGCTTGCTATGATGAGCAGCAGCATACAACACCTGATGCAAGAGCGGAGTAGCGGAAGTTGATTTTTCATATTTACTAAAGTGCTTCATTAAAACTACACCCCAATACCCACTCAACGGTATATGGAAAGAAAATAAGCCCAATCTTTTTGCTACAGGCGTACAACTTAATTCAATAGTTGTACTGCTGTTTCATGGGGCTGTTATGGAATCATTACTGAATTGTAAACCGTACGATTCGGTAACATTCCATTGATGTTTTGTTAATGCCGGCGCAACGATTCGGTAATACACGCCGGATAGGTTTGCCCGCAAATTAAAACTGTTTATGAAGCAGCGACTACTCCCTTGGCAATGGGTTTTCTCCATTGTTTTTTTAAGTGTGTTATTTACGGAAAATGCAGTGCTGGCACAGGATACCGGCATTCGTGGTAAGGTTATTGATGCCAATGCCAATGCACCATTGGCAGGCGTAACCGTTAAGTTATTATCGAAAGGAAGTGTAGTAATCACTTCTAACGAAGGTGAGTTTATGGTGAACGCCAAAAAAGGTGATCGGCTGGAGATTAGCTATGTTGGTTATGCTACCGAAACGGTACAAGTTGGTACCATTACCTATCTCGAAATTGACCTCAGTGCCAATGCTTCGCAATTGGGCGAAGTAGTAGTAACGGCTTTGGGCATTCGCAAAGAGAAAAAGAAACTCGGCTACGCCATACAGGATGTGAAAGGTGAAGACCTGACTGTAGCCCGTGAAACCAACGTAGTAAACCAACTGGCGGGTAAAGTAGCCGGTGTAACGGTTGTTGGTAGTGCATCAGGTGTTGGTGGTTCTTCTCGTGTTACTATTCGTGGAGAACGCTCCGTTGACCTCAATAAAAACCAACCGCTGTATGTAATAGATGGTGTGCCCGTGAGCAACGCTATTACCGGTGCCAGCGGCCGCAATAATTTGGAAGTAGATTTTGGTAACGGTGCCGGATTTATCAACCCCGATGATATTGAAAGCATGAGTGTACTCAAAGGACCTGCTGCATCTGCTTTGTATGGTTCACGTGCTGCCAATGGTGTGATTTTGATTAAAACAAAATCAGGTAAAAAATCAAAAGGCATTGGCGTAGAAATCAATACCAACGCCACTTTCGAAACGGCTTTGAAATTGCCGGAATATCAAAAGGTATATGGCCAGGGCAATGGCAACGGTGGCGATTTTGCTTTTGTAAACGGTGGTGGTGCAGGCCTTACCGATGGAACGGATGAAGGTTGGGGCCCCGCTTTTCGTGGTCAGTTGTATCCGCAGTTCAACTCGCCCCGCACCTTGAATGGTCAGCCCATTGATTTTTTTGGTGGTGATTTGAATGCACCTGCAGGTAGTGTCATTACACCAACACTGTGGGAACCCGATATCGACAACCTGAAAAACTTTTTGGAAACAGGTAAAACTTTCACCAACAACGTAGCCTTGGTAGGTGGTAATAAAAACGGCGATTTCCGTTTGAGCTATACCAACCTCGATCAAAAAGGCATGGTGCCCAACACCGATTTGAAAAGAAATACGGTGTCGTTTTCCGGAGGTTACAACTTCAACGATAAGTTGTCGGCTAAAGCGTTCATCAGTTACATCAAAAGCGAAAGCGGCAACCGTCCTTCTATCAGTTATGGTACCGAAAGTTTGATGTATCTCTTCAACTGTTGGCTACCTGCTTCGGTAAAAGTGTCTGACATGAAACGCTTATGGATGAAGGGTGCAGACGGCCTGCGTCAGTACAGCTGGAACTACAACTACCACGACAACCCGTACCTCACCGTGTATGAAAATACCAATGGTCAATACTATGATCGCATTATTGGTAATGCATCATTGAAATATGATTTTACGAAGTGGTTGAACCTACAGGTTCGTGCTGCAACAGATTGGAGCAACGAACGTCGGGAATACCGCCGCGGCTTTAGCACACAGCGTTTTCCATTTGGCCAGTACCGTGAGGTAAACATCATCAACGAAGAACGCAATGCCGATTTCTTGTTGAACTTCAACAAAGAACTGGGAACTGATTTTGTAGTAACCGCCAACGCTGGTGGCAACCAAATGCGCCAGAGCAGCCGCTTCAACGAAACCGTTGCCGGCCAGCTGAACATACCCGGTATTTACAATCTTACCAACAGCCGTATTGCATTAGAAACTGCACAACGTAATGTAGCCAAGCGTATCAACAGTTTTTACGGTTCAGCCGGTGTGGCATATCAAAACAAAATCTTCCTCGACTTTACTGGTCGCAACGACTGGAGTAGTGCCCTCACTTTGCCCGAAGATTTGAAATCGTTTGGCAACGAAGACAATTCTTATTTCTATTCATCTGTAGCCCTTAGTGCCATCGTTAGTGATATGGTGAAGCTGCCCAAAGTCATCAGCTTTGCAAAAGTTCGTGGCAGCTTTGCACAAGTGGGTAACGATACAGATCCTTTCACGTTCACACAATCATTTAACCCCAGCACACCTTACGGTTCAGCACAAGTGTACGGCGAAACAGATCGCCTCACCAACCTGAACCTGAAGCCTGAAATCAGTTCGGCCTGGGAATTGGGTGCAGATGTTCGTTTCCTCAACAACCGCATTGGTGTAGATGTAACGTACTACACCAGTACAACTAAAAACCAGATCCTGAATATTCCTTTGTCGCTGACGAGTGGATACAATAGCCGCAGCATCAACGCTGGTAAAATCAAGAACTGGGGTTGGGAAGCCATGCTGAATTTCCAAACCATTAAGAAAAAAGATTTTACCTGGACAACGGATATCAATTTCAGCGCCAACAGAAGTGAAGTAATTGAACTGCGTGATGGCCTCACCAACTTTGTAATGGCCAGCCGCAGCGTAAGCGTAGAAGCCCGTGTAGGCGAACGCATGGGTGATTTGTACGGCATCGGTTTTGCCCGTGTACAAAACAGTGATAAGAATGCTCCTTACTACGATGCTACGGGTCAGTATGTTGGTCAAATGGTATTTGATGCCAACGGCCGTCCTGTAAGAACGACCAACCGCATTAAGCTCGGCAACTACAATCCTGATTGGTTGATGGGCATCAGCAACAGCTTTAATTACAAAGGTGTACGCCTCAGCTTCCTCTTCGACATCCGCAGTGGTGGCGAAATCTACAGCCACACACAAACCGTAGGTCGTGAAGGCGGTATCATTATGGAAACACTCGAAGGTCGTGCCGATGGTTACGATTTGAGCAAGCCCGGTAACGGTGTAGTTGGTCAGGGTGTAGTGTTTGTAAATGGAGTGCCTAGTCCCAATACCAAAAAAGTAAGTGCCCGTGAATGGCATACTGCCTGGACTGGTGGTCGTGGTATTGCTGAAGGTGTGATGTACGATGCCTCTTTTGTAAAGCTCCGTGAGTTACAAATTGGCTACAACATTCCCGATAAAGTGTGGGGCAAACTGCCATTCCGTGGTGTAGCCGTTTCACTGGTAGGCCGCAACCTGTTTGTATGGGACAATGTACCTCACGTAGATCCTGAAAACATGAGCTACTCAGGCGGTACTGCATTGCCTGGTATCGAGTTCATGGCTATTCCTTCGGCCCGCAGCTATGGTTTTAACCTGAGTTTGAAACTCTAACCGCATTACCACGCAAGCAGATTGATGAAGACATTTATTTCTAACAAGAAGATCAACCCAACGAATATGAAACTTGTACAAATGATGACTGCAGTAGCCTTGGTAGCGGCCACGCTTACCGGTTGCGATAAAGATTTCCGCAGCGTCAATACCGATACCAATGTGCCTACACAAGTAACGCCAGACTTGCTGTTGAGTGGCGTTATCCGCAACATGATGAACCAGCAAGTGAGTGATGCATGGGGCATTGGCAACATTGTGGTGCAGTACCATGCTAAAATTCAGTTTGTAAACGAAGACCGCTATCTCTGGAACGAACAGAACGGTGTTTGGAACAGTGTGTATGGCAACTACCGCAACCTGCAAAACATTTTGACACAGGTAAGTGGCGATAATAAAAATGCCTACCACGGTGTTGCACTGATTTTGAAATCGTGGATGTTCAGCCTGGTAGCCGATTCGTATGGTGATGCACCGTACAGTGAAGCTGGCAAAGCCAAAACGGATGGTTTGTATCAGCCCAAATATGATAAGCAGGAAGACATTTACACCGGTATTTTGGCTGACCTGAAAAAGGCCAACGAAATACTGGCTGCCAGCACCAATACCATCTCTGGCGATTTGTTGTATGGTGGTGGTGCAGCTGCCAATTTGAAATGGCGCAAACTCGCCAACTCACTGCGATTGCGTTTGCTGATGCGGTTGTCGAAAAAGAAAAACGTGAATGCAGATATGCAGGCGATTCTCAACGACGCCAATACGTATCCTGTATTTATGAGCAATGCCGATAATGCAGAAATGAAATACCTCGCTGCAGCACCCAACCAATGGCCGCTGTATGGTACCCGTGTAGGTAGCTTCGATGAGTTCCGGGTTAGCAAAACCTTGTCCGATCGTTTGTCTTCAATGGCTGATCCACGTTTGGCTGTCTTTGGTCGTCCTTCGCAAAAATCAGTAGCAGCAGGTACGCCGGTCATTGAAGGTATTCCCAACGGTTTGGGTGATGTACAAGCATTGAACTACAATGGCGGGCCGCAAGGCGTATCAAGAGTAGGCTACACATTTGCTTGTCTGGTTTGCAACGATAACGGACAGGCAGTGCCCGATCCTGCAGCGGCACGTGCCGTACTCATGAGCTATGCCGAGTTGCAATTCATTTTGGCAGAAGCCAGAGAGAAAGGCATGATTACAAATGGTGATGCTGCAACTTTTTATCGCAATGGTATCGATGCCAACATGGCTTACTGGAAGTCGTTGGTGCCTGTGCAGTACAACATCAACCTCGATGTACCTGCCAGCTACTACACACAAGCCGCGGTTGCCTACACTGGCACCAGTGCTGAAAAGTTGGATAAAATTTATTTGCAAAAATGGGTGGCCTTGTACTTCACCGGTTTGGAAGGATGGCACGATTGGAAGCGTACCGGCAAACCAGAAATTGTACCCGGCGCCAACAACCTGAACAATAACAAAGTGCCTGTGCGTTTCATTTACCCGCAAAGTGAGCAATCACTCAATGGCACTTTCCGTACCGAAGCGGTAACTCGTCAGGGTGCTGATGATATCAACACCCGCACCTGGATTGCACAATAATTATCACACAAGTTTTGCAGCCTGCGTCGCTTTTGATGCAGGCTGTTTTTTTCTTTCCTAAATTTCGCCATGTTTAGAATTCTTGCCTCCGTTGTATTGCTTGCTGTGTGTTTGCAGGCAATGGCACAATCCAATCCATTTATCTTGTCGGTGCCCGGTGTACAGCAATACGCCAACATAGATACAGCTGGTATCTCTGTGTTGCCCAGTGGTCGTTATGTAACGCCCGTGGGACAAACCATTCGCATTACGCATGATCCTTTTGGCATGGCTGTTTCGCCCGATGGCAAAACAGTCATCACGTTGCACAACGGTGTGTTCAGCATCATTGATGTTGCTTCGATGCAAGCCACCCGTGTGCCCGATTATGCTGGTAACATTCCATCGCCGTTGAGCAATGGTTCGTTTTTAGGTGTGGCTTTTCATCCCACACAAAGCCTTGTGTATTTGAGCGGTGGCGATAACGGCGCTGTCATTGTGTACGATTACAAACGCCTGCAAAAAGTAGATTCTATTTCACTGAATGGCACATTTGGCGGAAAACTTTTCGATGATAGTTTTACCAGCGATTTAATTTTTAATACTGCCAACAATGAACTGCTGGTATTGGACCGTGGCAATTTTCGTTTGGTAAGAATCAATTTGACCAATAAGAAAATCACAGCATCTATCGAAACCGGCCGTCAACCTTTTGGCCTGGCCATTTCGCCCGATAACAAAACAGTGCTGGTAGCCAATGTGGGCATGTATAGTTATCCGTTGGTAAAAGGTGCTACACCCGACAATGCCAACGAAAAAATGATTGACTATCATCCATACGGCCACAACACCAAAGCTTCAAAAGAAGGAACAGAAATTGATGGCAAAGAAATTCCCGGCGTAGGCGATCCCAATGCGCCGGAGGCCATGAGTGTGTACAGCATCAATCTGGCTACCAATAAAGTAACACATCGCTTAAAGACCGGTCACCTGATTGGTGAACTGGTGGAAGATGCGGAAGTGATTGGCGGTGCCAGTCCCAACTCCATTGTGATGGGCAAACAGTTTGCTTATGTAACCAATGCTACCAACGACAACATTTCGGTGATTGATTACCGCAAGGGAAAAATTATTGACCATATCGATATTAAAGTAGATCCGCTGTTGGATAAATACCGTGGCCTGTTGCCCTTCGGCATTACCATGAGTGCCGATGAAAAAACATTGTATGTAGCACTGCTTGGTTTTAATGCTGTTGCTGTAATAGACATAGCCAGCAAAACCACCAAGGGTTTGCTGCCCACAGGTTGGGGCCCGGCACGGGTACTGCTAAGCAGAGAGCAGCAATACCTGTACGTGATTTCTTGCCGTGGCTATGGTGCCGGACCAAATGGTGGTAAAAACTTTGTGGCACCGCCACAGGGTACTTACGTGGGTGATATTCAGCTGGCTACTTTTCAAAAAATTGCCATGCCTACTGCGGCGGAATTGAAAGACTACACTACAAAAGCTATTCAGAATACCTATCAGAAAATTCCGGTAAGTCAGGTGGCGAATACACCGCTGCCTGCATTGCCCGGATTGGGTGCTACGCCCATCAAGCACATTGTTTTCATCAGTAAAGAAAACCGCACCTATGATGAAGTGTTTGGCCAAATGAATAGGGCAAAAGGCGATGCCACACTGGCCCGTTTTGGAACAGGTGTCAACATCTTTACCAAAACAGATTCGTTGTACAATGTAGATGTAATGCCCAATCACAAACGCATTGGCAGCCAGTTTGCATTCAGCGATAATTTTTATTGCGACAGCGATGCCTCCATTCATGGACATCATTGGATGGTGGGTGTAATTCCCAATGAATGGGTGGAAACCAACTCGAGTGTGAGCAAAACAGCGAAGTTATTTTCGAATGCACCGGGCCGTCGTTTCCCTGGTAGTACCGGAAGTATTGACCCCGAAGATTATGCAGAAATTGGCGGCTTGTGGGAAGCATTGGAACGCAAAGGCATTTCGTTTTACAACTTTGGCCAGGCCAATGAAACAGCTCATGTGCGGGAAGAGTGGAACGACACTGCTACCGGCGCTGCACACTTAGTAATGGTGCCCATGCAAAACGCCTTGTGGACAAGAACCTCACACAACTTTGCCGGCTACAATACCAACATTCCCGATCAGTTTCGGATGAAACAATTTGAAGAAGAGTTCACCAAAAAATGGTTGAATGGAAAAGACAGTTTGCCCCAATTGCTCACGGTGATGTTGCCCAACGATCATGGTGCAAGACCAAGACCCGAAGATGGCTATCCGTTTACGCATTCGTACATGGCCGACAATGATTTGGCCTTGGGCAGAATGCTGCATTTTTTGAGCAGAACACCGTACTGGAAAAACATGCTGGTGATTGTAACGGAAGATGATCCGCAAGGTGGTGTAGACCACATAGATGGCCATCGTAGTATTCTCATGATGGCAGGTCCTTATGTAAAGAAAAACCATGTGTCGCATACGCATGCCAACTTCGGTACCATCCTCAAAACCATGTACAATATTTTGGGCGTGCCGTATGTCAATCAGTATGATGTAACGGCCAGTTTGCTCAGCGATTTCTTTACCAACACACCCGATTTTTCTACCTACGATTTTGTATTGCCCGATAAGCGGGTATTCGATTGGGACAAGGCCATGGAGAAATATAAACAGCCCATCGACTGGCGCAACATTCAGCAAGGACCAAAGATGGATGATGCCGGTGAACAACGGGTGGAGCATTATAAAACAGGTGGCCAATAATTTTCGGGAAACATACAATTGCTGTGATATGAAACATTTACGATTTGCCGCATTGCTGTTGGGCTTACTGCCGGGTATTACCGGGGTGGTACAGGCACAAACAAAAAAAGTAACCTTACCCAACGGCTGGTCGTTGACACCTGCGGGCAAGCAACTGCCACTCGGCGATTTGCCGTTGAACGTGGTGGTTTCGCCCGACAAGAAATTACTTGCCGTTACCAACAACGGACAAAGTGTGCAATCCATTCAGCTCATTGATGCGGTGAATGATAAAGTGCTGCACAGTGTAGAAATTCTAAAGAGTTGGTATGGCTTACACTTTAGTGCCGATGGCAAAAAGTTGTATGCATCGGGTGGCAATGACAACCGCATTGTGCAGTACAATATTGTGAACAAGCAACTGCAGTTGACTGATAGTTTCTTGCTGGGTAAAAAATGGCCTGAAAAAATTTCACCTGCCGGTTTCGATTTGGATGAAGCCAAACAATTGATGTATGTGGTCACCAAAGAAAACGATGCCTTGTACATTGTTGATTTAGCCACGAAGAAAATGGAGCAGTTCCCATTGGGTGCCAAAGCGTACACTTGTTTGCTGAGCCCCGATAGAAAGCAACTCTACATTTCATTGTGGGGAGCAGACAGGTTGTTGATTTGGGATACCCAAACCAAAACAGAAATCAGTCGTATTGCCGTAGGTGATAACCCCAATGAATTGCTGCTGACAAAAGATGGTCAGTATTTGTATGTGGCCAATGCCAATGACAACAGTGTGGCTGTAATTAAAACAGCAACAGCTGCTATTGTGGAAGTGTTGAACACCGCTTTGTATCCCAATGCACCCAACGGTTCAACTACCAATGGCATGGCACTGAATGAAACTGAAACTACATTGTATGTAGCCAATGCCGACAACAATTGTCTGGCGGTTTTTGATGTAGAAGAAAAAGGAGAGAGCCGCAGCAAAGGGTTTATACCAACGGGTTGGTATCCTACCAGTGTGAAAGTAGTAGGCAAGAAAATTTTCGTCAGCAATGGCAAGGGCGTTACATCACTCGCCAATCCTTACGGGCCCAATCCAGCAGTGCGTAAGCAGGCCGTTACTTATCAGGCAGGCGACGCCAAAAAGCCACAGGAAGTGCAATACATTGGCGGTTTGTTCAAGGGTACGCTCAGTATCATTCCTGAGCCCGATGCACAGCAATTGAAAGTGATGGCCAAACAGGTGTACGACAACACACCTTATACCAAACTGAAAGAATTGATGGCTGCTGGTGAGCGTGGTAATCCCATTCCTATGAAGGTGGGCGATGCATCACCCATCAAGCATGTGTTTTACATCATCAAAGAAAACAGAACCTACGACCAGGTGTTGGGCGATTTACCGCAAGGCAATGGTGATACCTCGCTGGTGTTGTTTGGCAGAAAAATTACCCCTAACCAACATGCGTTAGCTGAGCAGTTTGTGTTGCTCGATAACTTTTATGTAGATGCTGAAGTGAGTGCCGATGGGCACAACTGGAGCACGGCTGCGTATGCCAATGATTACACTGAAAAAAACTGGCCCACCAGCTATGGCGGCCGCGGCGGTACCTATGATTTTGAAGGACAGAAAACCATTGCGCATCCACGTGGTGGTTTCATTTGGGATCATTGTTTACGGGCCGGCATCAGTTACCGCACCTATGGTGAGTTTGCCGATGATTATGTGGCAAATATTCCTGCGTTGGTTGGTCGCATTTGTCCATACTTTACCAGTTGGGATGAAAGCGTAAGAGATACCAGCAGGTTTTATCAGTGGCGCCGAGATTTTGATTCATTGGTAGCGGCCAATGCATTGCCGCAGTTGAATACACTTCGTTTCATCAATGATCACACAGAAGGATTGCGGGTAGGAAGACCAACACCTTTTGCACATGTGGCCGACAATGATTATGCTGTTGGTTTGTTCATTGAGCATTTAAGTAAAAGCCCGGTGTGGGAAAAATCGGTGGTATTTATATTAGAAGATGATGCGCAAAATGGCCCCGACCATGTGGATGCCCACCGCTCTACGGCTTATGTGGTGGGCCCTCACGTAAAACGGAGTTATGTAGATCATACCATGTATTCTACTTCCTCTATGTTGCGAACCATCGAACTTATCTTGGGTCTGCCGCCGATGAGTCAGTACGATGCAGCTGCCATGCCCATGTGGCGTTGTTTTACACCGCAAGCCAATACAACTGCATTCACAGCCATTGCACCCAAAATTGATTTGAATGAGAAAAATCAGAAAGTAAATGCCCTTTCTAAACTGAGTGAAACATTTGATTTTTCGAAAGAAGATATGGCGCCGGATGTGGCATTCAGCGAAGTGATTTGGAAAGCGGTGAAGGGAGAACACAGTGTGATGCCTGCACCACGTCGTAGTGCATTTGTATGGAGCGATGAAGATGAAGAAGAAAAGGAGAAAGAAGCGGCTAATTCAAAGCGACCATTGCCGGCCAAAGCTTCTGGTAAAACCAAACGATAATTCATGCAGCGAACAGGATTAATGATCATAGCAGCATTGGCTGCACAAACGAGTGTTGCACAACAAACCGTTGATGCAAAAGATTCCATATACAGCACACTGCAACAAGTGGTGGTAAGTGCCACGCACAAAGCCCGTGAACGCAGCCAAACACCATACAGCATTGAAGTGCTGCAACAACCAGCACAACAAATGCAGCAGGCCCGTACTACACCAGAAGCATTGGCCTACGTACCAGGTGTATTTGTGCAGAAGACCAATCATGGCGGCGGCTCACCTTTTTTACGTGGCCTCACGGGCAATCAAACACTCATCATGATTGATGGCATTCGTTTCAACAATGCTACGTTTCGTTTTGGTCCTAACCAATACCCCAATCTGATTGATGCATTCACCATTGATAGGATTGAAGTGTTGAAAGGAAGTGGGAGTGTGCAATACGGCAGCGATGCGATGGGCGGTGTGATTCATGTGTTGACAAAAACACAAGACTATACCGATAAACCAACATGGCATGCAAACGCAGCCGGGCGTATTACCACGCAAGCCATGGAATATACGGGCCGTGCTTCCGCAGCTTATAGCAGTAATCATTTTATGATGCAAGCCGGCTATACGTTTCGGCAGTTTGGCGACCTCGTTGGTGGCGATACAACAGGAGTACAACGTCCTTCGGGTTATGATGAAAGAGATTGGGATGTAAAAATGGCGATGCAACTCTCTGATAAAACAGAATTGATTGTGTCGAGTCAGCAGGTAGTACAGCGTAATGTGCCTTTGTACCATCGGGTGAAGCTGGAAAATTTTGCTTACTACCGCTTTTCACCACAGGTGATGCAGGTTTCGTATGCGAGGCTCAACTGGAAGCCGGGCAAGCGTTTGGTAAATGAAGCCAGTTTTACAGCCTTGTATAAACACAGCAAAGAAGGCCGCCAATACAACCGCAATGGAAATGCCAATTTTTACGATGAATTAGACAAGGTGAATAGTGTAGGTGCTACGGCTGAAGTGTACAGCAGTTTTAACCAGTGGTGGACGGCCAACAGTGGCATAGAATGGTACAGCGATAAAGTACGCAGCAGCAGAATACGAACTAACGGTAGCAATGTTTTTAATGAACGGGGCTTATATCCGGATGCTTCCGTGCAGGATAATTTTTCTGCTTACAGCCTGCATCATTTTCGTTGGAAAAAATGGGTAGCAGAAGCCGGACTTCGCTACAATCATTTCATCAATAGTTTGCCGGGGACCATTACACAATTGCCCGGTCAGCCAAAAGAAAATGCGGTGAAGTTGACGCCGGCTTCGCTGGTGGGTAATGCTTCCTTGTTGTACAATATCAGTTCGAAGCATATTGTGTATGCCTCATTCAGCAATGGCTATCGTGCACCGGGTTTGGATGATATGGGCACATTGGGCCTTGTAGATTTTCGCTACGAAGTACCCGCCTACGATTTGAAGCCCGAGAAAAACAACAACGTAGAATTCGGGTATCGCTTTGCAGGCAGGCGTTTGCAGGCATCGGCTACTTTCTTTTACATGCACATCAATGATCTCATCAGCAGGGTACGCAGGGGAACCGATTCCATACAAGGATATCCTGTGTATATCAAAACCAACGATCAGCAAGCATTTGTACGTGGCTTTGAAATCAGTGCACAATATCAAATTACCAAACAACTACGGGCACAGAGTTATGTAGCGTATCAGTACGGGCAAAACCTCACCCGCAATGAACCTATGCGTCGCATTCCACCCATGAATGGATTGAGTAGTTTGCTGTATCAGGCATCCAAATGGTATGTAGGATTGGAGCATCAATGGGCTGCAGCGCAACAACGATTGGCACAGGGCGATAAAGATGATAACCGCATTCCGAAAGGGGGCACACCCGCCTGGATGCTGTGGAACATGCATGCCGGATATCAAACCCAATCGTTTATTGTGAAGCTGTCGCTGCACAATATCAGCAACGAAGATTACCGTACCCACGGCAGCGGCATCAACGGTATGGGCCGGGCATTGGTGGCGGGAGTGAGTTACAATTTTTACGGAAAACTGTGGAAAACCTGTACCAAAAAATCAGGCGGTTGGTAACATTATCTTAACATTCGCCCAGTAGTTTTAGGCCATGGCAAAGTACAACGTCTTCCATCTGAAAAGTCCGCTGTCGGACCAACCAATTGAAGTAAAGCTGAACATGGCCGATCAGTACGTACGCATTGCATCGCCGTACCACGAGCTTATTCAGCTGCGCCATCAGTTATTCAATCCTCATCTCATTACGGTGGCCAATTCTTACGGCTCTCCTTGGTTTCAATTGCATGCCCAGCACAAAAACAAGCATCAGTGGACGGTGCAGTATAGCGGCGGCGAAAGCTTCAGCATTGGTTTTCAGCAAGGCCAACAGGTAGAAGCGGTACTGACCAATGAGCAATCGTTGCATTTGCAGTTTAGTGTGCTGGAAGCCGTGCAGCCAACGCCTGCCGAAATGCAAATGATTGGCGCTGCATTGGCGGCTTGCCATTTGCACCATCAGTTTGCTACTTCTGCCGCATGAGTTTTTACCGTACATAGCTTCGTAGCTGCTTTCTGCTATTTTTGTTGCACATGGATGTACAAATAGCCGATAGCTGGAAACAACGCATGGAAGACGAGTTTGGCAAAACTTACTTCCACAACATTGTGCTGCACCTCAAAACGGAGCGGGCTGCCGGCAAAACCATTTATCCGCCGGGCAGCCAAATTTTCAACGCCTTTGCTTTAACGCCTTTCGATAAAGTAAAAGTGGTCATCATTGGGCAAGACCCCTACCACGGGCCACGGCAGGCGATGGGCCTCTCCTTTAGTGTGCCAAGGGGAGTGACAGCCCCGCCATCGCTGGGTAATATTTTCAAAGAACTGCGTCAGGATATTGGCATGGATATTCCTGCGCATGGCGACCTTACTACGTGGGCTAGCCAAGGTGTATTGTTGCTCAATGCGGCATTGACGGTGCGGGCCAATGAGCCCAACAGCCATGCACAAATTGGCTGGCATGAGTTTACGAATGCTGTCATTAGAAAATTGTCGGACGAACGTACCGGTTTGGTATTTATGCTCTGGGGAAAATTTGCGCAAGACAAACAGGTACTGATAGATGGCACCAAGCATCAGGTGTTGAAGGCGGCGCATCCCAGCCCGTTCAGTGCCGATAAAGGATTCTTTGGTTGCAGGCATTTCAGCAAGGCCAATGAATACCTCATGAAACAAGGGCTAGACCCCATCGATTGGAAATTGCCAGAATAATAGTGTGTAGCATGATTAAAAAAATATTTGCCCGGGTATGGGCTTTGTGGGGGCTCGTTATTTTCATTGCCACGTTGCTCATATTTGTGTGGCCCATTGCGTTGTCTTTTTTTATTAAAGATCCCAGAGGGTTTATGGTGTTCAAAAACACGTCTAAGTTTTGGATGACCATTTACCTGTATGCCATTGGCTGCCCCATGCGCATTAAGGGTAAGCAGCATTACGATAGTAGCAAACAATATGTGGTCACGGCCAACCATTCTTCTTTTTTAGATGTGCCGTTGCTGACACCTTTCTTTCCCGGGCCCAATAAAACCATTGCCAAAAAATCGATGTCCCGTATTCCACTTTTTGGTTGGGTGTACACCCGTGGCTCTGTGCTGGTAGACAGAAAAAGTGATGCCAGCCGCAAACGCAGTTTTGACGACATGCGTAAAGTATTGCAACAAGAAAAACTGAACATGGCCGTGTACCCCGAAGGTACCCGCAACCGCACTGGCCAGCCACTCAAATCCTTTTACGACGGGGCTTTCAAGCTGGCGGTAGATACGCAGAAAGACATTATTCCTGTCATCATTCGCAATACAGCAAAGGCTTTGCCGCCCAGTCAGTTTTTTTATTTGCTGCCCGTACCGTTAGAAATGGAATTGTTACCTGCCATACCTGTTGCGGGTAAAACAGCCGATGAAGTAAAGGCTGAAGTGTACGATGTAATGTGGAATGCAATAGCCGCCCATGCTTAGTTGTAAAAGAAGCGGGTACGGTTCACTTTCAAATCTCGCAGTATAGCCGACTTTGGATTGATGCTAATGTTGAATGACCGGTACAAACCCACCGGAACTATATTGATGGATAGTTGCCAGCAGTGCAACTCACGACTTAAAAACATGGTGAGGTTTTGCAACTTGCGGGTGGTTACATCATAAAACATACTGCCACCCATTTTCCACTTTGGTGTCAGGTTAAAATCGCCGTTCAGGTTTACACTCTGAAAAGTGCTGGTGGTAAAACCACTGTAATCGGGTTTGCGCTGCTGCGTAAAGCTAAGTGCGTAAGCCACGGTGAGGCTCCAGGGTACGTTGAAATCGGCAAACTCTGCAGGGTTGCTGCGGATGTATTCTTGCTGCCGCAATTGCTCATCCGGCGTAATGTAATCATCGTTGGTTTCCTTAGCCCCTTCTTTGTTGTCGTCTTCTTTTTTCTTGCTCTGAAAAGAAGCACCGATGGATAAGCTTCCGGAGGTAAACCTGCCGAGTGCAAATTTTTCGGCATTCCACATATACTTGTTGATGCGCCTGCCTATGCTATCGGTTTGGTAAGGATCTACACTGGTAGAACCGGTGATGTTTATTTTTTCAAACAGGGTAGTACTCATTAAAATACTGAAGGGAGAAAGCTGCAAACTATCTGCCATAAAGTTGTACGCCGAGTTGATGGAGAGGTTATCGAGCAGCCTGATTTTTTTGGTTGCACCTGCGGAGGTGTCTTTTTTATCCCGCACTTTCATCTCCAGGTTGTTTTGCACACCAAAGCTCAGGCCTCCAAATTTGCCTTCGCCAAAAGCATTGAACACAGAGCCGCGGTAAAGACTAAACCTGTCGGTGTTTTTGTTCGAATCTATTTGAACCGTGTAGTGGTCTTTGCGGGCAAAGTCGGGTTTGTAGTTGGCACTAATAGATGGGCGTATCACATGCCGGATGGCCTGTATGCGTTTTTCTTTACCAAAATTTACTGTACCAAAAATGGCTGTTTGTGCACCCATACCAAAGCTCATTTCCCTTGATGCATAAAAGCCCTTGGTTACTGTGGTATCTACTTTTTTGCCGCTTTCGTTCCAGCTTAAAAGTACTTGCTGTCCGTACCATCTTTCGCTAAACGTAACGGATGGCGATACGGTGATGGGGCCAAGTGCAGGCAGTGCCAAACTAATGGGAATCTGATGCTGTGCGCCCCATTGCATGGTGTCAATAATTTCACGTAGGTTGTATTTCAGATAGGGGCTATCACTATCGAAAAAAGAAAACTGGTTGAGCACCTGGCCGGTGTAGCCAATGCCCAGTTTTTCGTACCACTTGGCGGTGCCCACACTTTCTTTTTGTTGCAAAGGATAAAAAGTGTTCACCGTCATGTTGAGGTTGGGCAGGCTTACGTTGTATTGGCCAGTCTGGTTGTTTTGGCTGTGGTTGCCCGTTACACTCATGTTGTATTTACCGTCGCCCCAGGTTTTGGAGTATTGAATGCTCGATGCAATCTGATTGGTAAAGTTGAGTTGGTTATTATTGGGTATAAACCGGTTGTACTGGGTGCTACCAAAGTTTACGTTGGCACTAAAGTTGGTGCCCGGCCGGGCTTTGCTATCCATGCTGTGGTTCCACGAAAAGTTGAACGTACGGGTATTTACGTAGTCTGGATCGCCTTTGAAATTGATACGGGTATTTTGAAAATTCAACCGTACACCGCCGTTGTATTTGTAGCGTACCCGGTAGGTAGGGCTTAGGTTGATGGCATAGCCGCCGTAACTGTAAATGTTGGTACGAACAGTCATGTCAAAATTTTCGTTCAACACTTTGTAATAGCCCAAGCCTTCGAGGCCAAGACCAAAACTTTCGGTAGCGGTAAACTGTGGGGCCAGCAAGCCTGAGTGCCTGCCCTGGCTGAGCGGGTAAATACCAAATGGCAAACCAATGGGCATGGGAATGCCTTCAAATTCGGGATAGGCAAGACCACTGTAGGCCCACTTGTTGTTTACCAACTTCATTTTGCGGGCCTTAAAGGCAAAGTGTGGCGTATCGAGGTTGCAGGTGGTAAACCGGCCCATGGAGGCATAAAAAGATTGGGCGTCAATTTTTTTAATGCGGTCGGCAAACACAAACATTTCGCCCTGCTTGGTATAAGTGCTTTTGGTAAGGCCCCGTTGCGTTTTAAAATTGTAAAACATCGAATCGCTTTCCGATTCCATGTCGCCATCTTTCAGCACTGGCCGGTCGAGTACTTTGCCTGCGGTATCTTTTACAAAATAGGCTTTGGCCGTGCTGTTGCCATTGTCTATTTCTATGCGGCCCGCTTTCAGATCGAGGGTATTGTAAGTAGTATGTGCCTTGCCATACAAAAAAAACTTGCGGCCCGGAATATCGAGCACACCACTGTCGGCCGCTTCGTAGCTCACGGGCCCATCGAGGCTATCGGCCGATACCGGCAAAGAGAAGGTGTCAATTTTGGTAATGAGGGTGTCTTTTGTTTTGGTGGTCACCATGGGCTTGCCGGGTATCCGTTTGGTGGTGTCGGCAGCGCTGGTTTTTGTTAAACTATCGGTAACTCTCCCGTTGGTAGATGCCTGACCAAAACTGTAACACGTTATAAACAAAAGTGGAAAAAACCATAGAAAGCAACGGAGTACATTTGCGGTATTTTCACGACTGGTGGCTTTCATAAATAATGGGTTAGCGAAAGTAAGATTTAAGATGAACGCCCCTGTGAAGAATTGTCTAAAGTGTAAAAAGGATATAATGCTGCGAATAACATGGGTTTTGGCTGGTTTGCTGTGTGCTGTGGTAGGTTTTGCCAGTGGAAAAGATGGACAAACACCCAACCAAAAGCCGCCATTGAAAACGGTGATTATTGATGCCGGCCACGGCGGGCACGATGGTGGTGCCAGAGGCAGCCTCTCTCGGGAAGCCTTGCTGGCATTGGAAATAAGCCTGCAGGTGCGGGAAATAATGAAGCAGGAAATTCCTGAGCTCAACGTGCTGATGACACGGGAAGAAGACCGCCTGCCGGGCAATCAGACTTCTATACCTGCCGCTCTCCGCTGGCGGGCCGATTATGCCAACAAGAGTGGCGGCGACCTGTTTATTTCCATTCACCTCAATGCCACTTTGGCCAACCAGAAATATGGCCGCAAGCAGGTGGGCACCAAGGAAGAAACCTACTACGTATATAGTGGCAAGGGTAAAAAACGTAAGAAAATTGCAAAAACCAGAACCGTGCCCGTGTATGAAAAATACAAACTACCCGCCACAGTCAGCGGCACACAAACCTACATTTTGGCCCGCGACTGGTACAACCTCAAGCTCAAAAGCGTAGGCAATAAATCGGAGATTTATGAAATGGGCGAAAACGATTCGCTGGATACAGAAATGATGCAGATGGATCCGGTGGAAGCCCGTATTCGTGCAGCACAGTACACTAAATATTTCTTTCAGAAAAGCATGACACTGGCCTCATTGGTAGAAGAAGAATTTGCTGCCACGGGCCGCCGTAGTTGGGGCGTTATGCAACGCGACTGGGATGGCATTTGGGTACTGCAAGCCACGCAAATGCCGTCTATTTTGGTAGAAACCGGATTTATTGATAACCCCGAAGAAGAAGCCTATCTCGCCAGTTTGGATGGCCAAAAAGAAGTGGCAAGGGCCATTGTAAATGCGGTAAAAAAATACAAAGCCATGTTGGAAAGCTTAGGCCAGCCTGCAGCCAACGGTACACCCGGCGGCACAGGCACTAGCAACTAAGGTTCCGCAATCGTTAAAAAAAAGGATGCAGGTTTTTTGCCTTGCGTCCTTTTTTTATGTGGTTCACAGTGGTTTGTGTTTATTTTGCCGTATGGCATTCAAAGTATCAAACGAAACCAAGGTAGGAGCTCTCACAGCCATTACCATTTCGCTATTCATCCTCGGATTTAATTTTCTGAAAGGCAGAAACCCGCTGAAAAAGGCGACGTATTTCTATGCCAAGTTTGAATCTACCGATGGACTGCAATCTTCGAACCCCGTAATTATTAAAGGGCTCAATGTGGGTAACGTGTACGAAATAGTACCCGCCGATCGCAACCTCAATGCGGTGCTTATTACCATCCGGCTTACAGAAGATATTCAGGTACCTGCCAACTCGGTGGCCCATATTAAAAGCAACCCTTTGGGTACGCCTTCCATTGAAATTGTACAAGGCGATGCCAAAACCTATTTGCGCCCTGGCGATACCCTACGGAGTGAAAGTACCCCCGGTTTCTTCGGCAGCATCTTCGATAAGCTCGGCCCTACGCAGGCTGCACTGGATAAACTGCTGACCTCGCTGGACTCAGTGGCCAGCAAAATCAACAAAACAATGACGCCCGGCACTCAGGCCAATATTCAGGATGTAGTGGCCAACCTGAGTAAGGCAACGGCGCAGCTGAATACCACTATTGCTTCGGTAAATGGCATGCTCGATGCTCAAAATGGAACAATCGCCAAAACAGCGAACAACCTGGAGCAGGTTTCTGGTACATTGGCTGCCAATAAAGAAAAGATCAATGGAATTGTTAGCAATCTGGAAACCACTTCGCAAAAGCTGAGCCAGCTGAACCTGCAGCAAACCCTCGACCAACTGGCGGGCACCATGGAAAGCCTGAAAGCCACCCTGGCCAAACTCAACAGCCAGGACAATTCGGTGGGTTCGTTGCTCAACGACAAGAAATTGTACAACAACCTCAACTCAACTGTCAATAGCCTCAACCTGCTGATGCAGGATTTGCGCCTGCATCCCAAACGCTACGTGAATGTGAGTGTGTTTGGTAAAAAAGACAAATCCGAACCACTGATGAAACCCATGCAGGAAGATTCGGCAACGCAGGAACAACTTCGTAACTAACATACAGTTATGCTCAGGGTTGGCATTACAGGAGGCATTGGTTCGGGCAAATCTGTTGTGGCCCGCATTTTTGAAACACTGGGCATACCCGTGTACTATGCCGATGCCGAAGCCAAGCAGTTAATGAATACCGATGCCACGCTTCGTGCCAACATCATTGCTGCTTTTGGCCCCGAAGCCTACAATGAAGCTGGGCTCAACCGCAGCTGGCTGGCTGCGCAGGCATTTCAACAACCCGAAAAAACGCAGCTACTCAACAGCATTGTACATCCTGCAGTGATAGCACACGGTACACTTTGGCTGCAGCAGCAACAAACAGCTTACGCCATTAAAGAAGCCGCTTTGTTTTTTGAAAGCGGTTCTGCTACAGACATTGATTTTATGATTGGTGTGTATGCTCCACTGGCATTGCGCATACAGCGGGTGATGCAGCGGGACGGGCTCGGCCGACAGGAAGTGCTGACCCGCATGAGCCGGCAAATAGACGAGACCGTGAAAATGAAACTCTGCGATGCAGTGATCACCAACAACGAACAGGAAATGCTGATACCGCAAGTGCTGCGATTGCATGAGCAGTTGTTAGCCATGGCTGAGAAATAAGCGATAAGTATACTCAGAATAGCAAGTTGAATTTTCAATTTCCCCGGCTCAATTTATAGACGAGCTAACTAATCTGATTGCATTTCCACAGGGGGAGGCGTTGGCTGGGCAATCCCGATAGCTATCGGGAGGCCGGAGGCATCGGGTTTGCCTTGATCCCGATAGCTATCGGGATTCTTTGGTTACTTTCTTTTTTTCAAGAAAAAGAAAGTAACAATGCGACTACATAAATCCGCTAAATAAATGCTAGTCTTTTGCAGAAGCAGATAAACAAGCTCTTGTTGTTTAATTCTGTTTTCTTGTAAAATACTTCGCCGTTTCAACTGCTGCCATGCACAGCAACCATTGTGCTACGCCATAGGTA
Source organism: Chitinophagaceae bacterium (assembly GCA_020848815.1). Lineage (GTDB taxonomy): Bacteria > Bacteroidota > Bacteroidia > Chitinophagales > Chitinophagaceae > Phnomibacter. The sequence continues at coordinate 30,341 of JADLHL010000207.1, forward strand.
AGCATAATGAGCAGGCCTGCTTGCGGCACTGCAGCTGCAAATTTGTTGTACGCCAAAATAGAATCAGAAGCCACAAACAAGGCCGCACCGGCGCCAAACTTTACCGCCACTTTACCGGGCAATTGTCCACGCAAAGCCAGTGCCAGCAGCAGCATGCTGGTAATAACCGAAGTGTATAAAAGCACCGGAATAAACATGTCGCCCAAGAAAGGTTTGAGTCGTACAAACAGCGACACAGCATAAAGTATTACGGCTATCAACACCCAGAAATAGGCTTTGGCCCATTGGCCAAAAGAAATGGTACGCAGCTTATTGAAATAAACAATGTAGCTGACATGCGCCAACAGAAAGCTGCCCAATCCGGCCATAAAAAACAAAGGCTGTTCACCCTTCATCAGCAGCACATCGCCCAGCCAGGAGAGAAATAAACCAGCTGCCATCCATTTAGCCGGAGCATGATAACGAACCGCTTCGGATTGCAACAGCAACATCATTAAAACAGGCATGAGCAATGGCTTGCAAATAAGATGCAGCCATTCATTGGGCAAGGCATTGCCCAAAATATCGCCCAGCAAAAGGGCAAAAAAAACGATGCTCAGGATGCCGGTTTTGCTACGCATGCCGATGTCAATTTTGCGTAAGCAATTACTGTGCAGGCGACAACCTCACAGGGCGTTTGAAATACCGGCGCAACGAATCGCGGAGTTGTGCTGTGTCTTTTACCGCACTGCTGGAGATGGTATAAAAGGTAAACCGAACGGAGTCGGTTGTTTCGAGATACACGGGTGTTTTCAGCTGTTGCTTCAGCGTATCAAACTGATTGAGCACAATGGCTTTTTTTACATTGCTTGTTTCCCTGAAAATCACTTTCCAGTTGCGGGGCTGCAGGCTGTCTGGCAGGGCAGGAGCTGGCTGTGCGGTGGCAGCAGAATCTACCTGCTGGGCAACCAGTGTGTCGGTATTTACAGGGCTCAAACTCTCGGTGCTGGCAGTTTCCGGAGTGGCTACAAATGCCTTGTACATCCACCAGCCCACAACTACCAGTAATACCAACAAAACAATAGCGAGAATGCCCTTTGTTTGCGGCGACATGCGGTTGCGTTTTTCTTCATCGTAAGCAGCGCCGGGGCCATGGTGTGCCGGGTCTTCTACGTGGCGTTCTTTTAGTTTGCCCATGGCTTCTTCAGCTTTAATGGCCAAAAAATAACCGGGTGTCAGGCTCAAAACGCCGTCTTTATTTTTTGCCAAAGCCCCCAAGCCTTTTATTTCAAAGGGGTTGCCAATGTTGAGAAACTGTACTGCCATGCTCAGGTAAGCCTCAATATCATTTTCGGCAAGGCTGGCTATTTTGCCCCGTTGGGTGGCATAAAAACGGATAAAATCAGGAGAGGTAGCCGCAGTTTTTACATGCTTAAACTCAATGCCTGTAATGGGAACTGACTTGTTTTTCTGTATGTATTCTGCATCGGGTACTGCATCCAGCAGCCGGATATGGCCAATGCCTTGCAGCGAAATTTCACCATGCTGGTACACAAAAAGGGTAATCAGTTGTTCTACGGTCACGTTGCTATTTTTTATTGATTGCGAATGTAAGCATTTGCCAAACGCTTGGGGTATCTAAAGCAGTAGCAGGCAGGGCTAAATCATTTCTTAAAATTGGATGTTTTTTTACAGCCCGTGCAGCAGTTTGTGGGCAGGCATTGCCAAACCACTACTTTTGCCCCCGACATGCTCACCGACAAAGAAAAAATGTTCCTGGATTACTGGGCCAAAAACAGGGATCGCCAAAAAAAGCTCTTCTATCAGCTTGCCGTTGGCTTGCCTTTTGGTTTATTGCTGGGTGCCATTATTATGGCTAACTTTTTTTCGGGTTGGTACAAGCGGGCCGATATGATTGCCAACAGCCAGTTTAATCCCTGGGTGTTGTACATCGCAGTGCTCTTAATCGCTGTTTTTTTTGCTGTGTTTTCCAAAAAATTTCAATGGGATCAGCAGGAGCAGCGATACAAAGAACTGCTGCACAAACAACAAAAAAACGAAAACAAGAATCAGGAAACGCATGAAAACGATGTTCAGGAAAACGCTTAACGCATTTGCCTTTGTGGCCATGGCTGCTCTATTGCTGGCAGGTTGTACCAAGTCTTCTACCACAGGCTGCCAGGTGCAGGATCCTTCAAAAGAGGAAGCTGCTATTCAGGCTTTCATTTCAGCAAAAGGCATTACAGCTACCAAGCATAGTCGTGGTTTGTACTATCAAATTATCAACCCCGGTAGTACGGGCAGGCCTACCAACACCAGTGTCATTTATTGTACCTACAAAGGCACTTTGCTAGACGATAAAGTGTTTGATCAGCAAACCAATCCCGGACGTACAGGCTTTCAGCTCAGTGGTTTAATTGAGGCCTGGAAAATTGCGCTGCCTCTTATAGGCAAAGGTGGTACGATTAAAATGATATTGCCGAGTGCTCTTGGATACGGTTGCAATGCCAGTGGCGATATTCCCGCCAACTCGCCATTGTATTTCGAAATGACCTTGGTTGATTTCTTCAACTAATCATTTATTTCTACTGATAAAATATGGCATGCTGCGGCGTGCCATATTTTTTTACAGACATTTGAGCCATCAAGAAAATTGTTGCTATGCCACACGAAGCCATTTCGGTATTTGATATGTTTAAGATTGGCGTAGGCCCCAGCAGTAGCCATACCCTTGGCCCATGGCGGGCTGCACAGCGGGTGGTGCAGGGGCTTATGCAGCGCAACCAGCTTGCATTGCTGACCAAGCTGCAAGTATTGCTATATGGCTCTCTGGCAAAAACCGGCAAAGGCCATGGCACCGATGTAGCAATTTTACTTGGCTTGTGTAACGAAGACCCCGAAACCATTGATGTGAACAGCATTAACCCCAAAGTGGAACACATCAAACAATCGGGAAAATTAGTGCTCGGCGGCCAGCACGAAATTGAATTTGAGTATGCCAATGATTTGCTTTTTCTGGCCAATGAATTTTTACCCTTTCACCCCAATGCAGTTACATTTTTGTACAGCCTGAGTACAGGCGAACAATACAGCGAAACCTGGTACAGCATAGGTGGTGGTTTTGTAGTGCAGGAAGGCGAAACTGCCGGCACAAATGCAACAAACGTGGTGTTGCCTTTTCCAATAAATACCGCTGAAGAACTGCGCCACTGGTGTATGAAAACAGGTATGCCCGTGTGGGAAGTAGTACAAGAAAATGAAAGCACCTGGCGCAGCGAAGCGGATACCCGAAAAGGTGTGTTGCGCATTTGGCACACCATGCGTGACTGTGTGTACCGCGGTTGCCATACTGCCGGGTATTTACCCGGTGGGCTACAGGTAAAACGCCGTGCTGCCGACCTCAATAAAAAACTGTTGGCGCAGCAATCGTACACATCTTTCGACAGCTGGCTACCGGCCATCAGGGCTGGTGGCGATCATTTTAAATACACGCTGGATTGGGTGAGTTGTTTTGCCCTGGCAGTAAATGAGGAAAACGCAGCGTTTGGCCGTGTGGTAACCGCACCAACAAACGGCGCTGCTGGTGTAATACCCGCTGTGCTCATGTACTACATTGCTTTTTGCAACGGCAAAGAAAGCAGTGCAGATCTGGAAGACAAGATTTACCGTTTCTTGCTGACTGCTTCCGAAATTGGCAGCATCTTCAAAAAAGGCGCTACTATTTCGGCGGCCATGGGTGGCTGCCAGGCAGAAATTGGGGTGAGCAGTGCTATGGCTGCAGCGGCCCTCACCGAAGCGTTGGGTGGCTCACAAAAGCAAACCCTGATGGCTGCTGAAATAGCAATGGAACATCACCTCGGCCTCACCTGCGACCCAATTGGCGGATTGGTACAAGTACCTTGTATCGAACGCAATACCATGGGTGCTATTAAAGCGATAACGGCTTGCCAACTGGCGCTGCAAAGCACCCCCGACTTTGGTATTGTAAGCCTCGATAAAGTGATAAAAACCATGTGGGAAACGGCTTTGGATATGAACAGTAAATACAAGGAAACCGCAGACGGTGGTTTGGCTATTCACATTCCCATTAGCCTGGCCGATTGTTAGTACACAAAATTTTTGATAAGCTTTTTCTGCTCGGCATTGCAGTTGCTGGCAAAAATAGCTGCCACATTTTTCTCACTGCGCAGCTCTTCAAAAAACAGATCGAGATACTGGCTGGTCATTTTTTTAAAGCTGCCATCTACGCCTTCGGCATTGGCAAAAATGGCACGTATGGCAGTTTCTTTTTCCAGAAAGCGTTTGGCCACCTTCATAAATACGGGCCACTCGGAGTGACACACGCCGCGGTACAATCTGTCTTGCACGGTTTGTATGGGAAGCTCTGGTGATGGCGTAGCATACGGTGCATCTACCAAACCGCTCTGGTCAAAATCAAACGGAACTACATAGGGCCGCTCATTGGGTTTGCCTGCCAGCAAAATATTGTGTTCAAAATCTACCGACCAATCTGTATTGCCAATCATGAATTGAAACAATACCATGCTAAAGTAACTCTCCGCCTGTGTGCTGACGGCGGTTAGTTTCGCATCTTTCATGGGCATGCATCCAATTCTTTTGGCCAATGCTTCGTCGGCTTCAATCAAAAAACCGATAAATGGTTGTTTGGTTTTTCCACTGAGAGATTCATCATTGATTGTAATACTTACCAGCCTTGTTTGAAATGCAACCGGGGCTACTATTTCGTAAGCTTTATAGGCCAAATATTCTCTTACCACGTAGCTGCCTTGCAGGCAGGGGAGCACCAGCTTCAGCTTGTCTTGTTTGGCAAAAACACTTTGCTTGGGAATAGCCGATTTCGGGAAGTTGAGCAGCAATGGCGGCATGCTGCAGTTTTCAGGGTTCTTGCGAAACTTACCTCTTGTACGGGCTTTCAATTGAATGCTGTCTTGCCCATGTATCAGTAATACATCATGGTATTGATTGTCGTTGTCCCGGTCTTTCAGCAACTGTTTTACCTCGCCTTTCAGTTGTAGGTGCAATATAGAATCACTACTAAAAAGGGGGACTGATTTTTTGGGTTGATCCTGCGCTGCAATGTAAAAAAAGGATAAACAAAAAACTGCTGAAATAGCTGTGCGTTGTATGGCCAATAAAAAACAGTTCAGCATAAAAATGGCTGCCTTTCAATTGGTGAAAGGCAGCCATGTAAAGGTATTTGTTTTACGCTGGTTTACTGAGCAGGATTCCAGTCGAAAAAAGCATCCATGTCTTTTTTAAACTGCACCAGCGATGGTTTGTGGATGTAATACATGTGTCCGCTTTCGTACCAATGGGTGCGAACACGGCTGCGCTGCTCCGGCCGCAGCTGCATGTGCTCCAAATCGTACTGTGCTGTGAAGTAGGGGGTAGCAAAATCATAATAGCCACCACCAAGGTACACTTTCAGCGATGGGTTTTTAGCCATGGCATCCCGCAGGCTTTCGGCCACATTCAAAAACTGATTTTGCACGTTGTTGTAATTCCATGGCCGCACATTGCCAAAGATGTTGTATTCATCTTCGGTTGTAAACTTCAGTTCCCGTTGAAAGTAATCATTCATGGTGGCGGTAAACGGTCCGTCGATATTGGCAAACGATGGATCGAATGAAACATTCTCTCCGGCATCGTCCAAATCACGACCAACAAACCGGCCATCCAAACGGCCAATGGTTAAGCCATCTGCCCGGCGCAATTGTTTGTAAAAACGATCTTCGGTTACCCGCAGGTTCGATTGCAAACAATACTCTTTGCTTAGGCCGGTGAAGTACGCCATCTTCTCTGCCACTTTTTCTTTTTCGGCCTGCGATAGCCAACCGCCTTTCAGCAAAGCAGTAGCATATTCACCCATGGCAAAGGCTTCACTTTCCCGCAAGGTTTTTTGCAAATCGGCTTGTAGTGCAGGCGATAATTTTTTGTGGTACCAGGCAGCAGCGGTGAATGTGGGAATGTACAGGACACGGGGCAAATCGTGACCCACATAATAATCGTTGCTGCCAAAATTGAGCACAGCAGAAATGAGGATGACGCCATTGATGTAAATGCGGTAACGGTCTTGCAAATACTTTGATAAGCCTGCGGCACGGGTAGTGCCATAGCTTTCGCCGGCCAGGTATTTGGCACTGGCCCAGCGTTGTTTTTTATTGAGGAAGGTTTGCACAAATGCGCCTACGCTACTAATGTCTTCTACATAACCGTGAAACTGTCCGGCTTTTTCGCCATAAGCAGGCCTGCTATAACCGGTGCTGATGGGGTCGAGAAAAACGAGGTCTGTTTTATCGAGCCAGCCATATTCGTTGTCTACAATTTTGTAGGGTGGGGTTGAGGCTTTGCCTTCGTCATCGAGCAATACACGGCGGGGTGCTATGCCACCCATGTGCAGCCACACCGATGAAGAGCCAGGCCCGCCATTGAAACAAAAAGTAATAGGCCGCTTGTCGGGTGTTTCACCATCCTTGAGGTAGTACGTGTAAAACATTTTGGCTATCACTTTGCCTGTATCGTTGCGCAGGTTCATGTAGCCGCACTGCACCGTGTAGTTGAGCTTGCTGCCATTTACCGTTATACTTTGTTTGGTCACCGATTCTATACCCGGTAAAACCGACCAGGTTTTTTCTTTTTCAGCTGGTTCATTTTTCGGTTGCGCCTGTGCACTCCCTATTGTAAACAGCAGCGCCGTTGCCAGTATCCATTGTTGCATAACTCCGTTTTGGTGGTGGGTAATAAATCTGTTTCCTGAACATTACTTTTTATTGATGATACCAAAAGCTTCATCGGAAGCTACACCAATCTGATCGAGGCCTTCAGTCAGTTCTTCGGCATCAATGGTACGGCTGCTGAAATCTACCCGTACCATCAGTGTTTCATCTTCATCATCCAACCCTACTTTTATGCGGTCGAGGTCGAGGGAAAGCTTTAGCAACTGCTTGAATTGTGCAGTGGTAATGCCCGGCCCTGCTTTTTCTTTTACTATGCTAAAGAGCACAATCATGCCTTCCGTTTCGGTGGCTATAATGTAAATCTCTTTGTTGTGTTTGCCTTCTACTTTGGTAATGTAGATGCCGCCATCCGTTTTGGTAAACTCATAACCGGTTTTATCGATGATGCTGCTGAGTTTGCCTGTTTTTGCCAACGCATCTTTGGCACTCACTGCTTTTGTTTGTGCTTGCATACTAGCTGGCAATAGCAGCAGTAGGAAGTAGAAGAAGTATTTCATAGTTGTTATGTTACGAGTTTGAAAGCAGGAATGTTAAAAGCTTTCTTTCCATGCATTCGTTTCATCATTCCAAAATTATCATTCATCATTTCTTTTACCATCCAATACCATAATCCTCACCGTGGTTGCTGCTGCCGCCCCAAAAGCTATTGTGCTTCCAGTCGAAGAAAATAGCATTGATGGGGCCGCTGCTGCGTTCGGTAAAGCTCAGCTTGTAGCCCATAGCTTGCAAGGCTTTCCGCACTGCTTCGGGGGTACGGTTTTGCAAAATAATATCGCCGGCACGTGGGGCACGGTCTTTCATTTTGGTACCACCCAGGCTCAGCCATAACTGGTTTGTATTTACGTTGGCAGCTTCACTGGCTTGCTGCACGTTCATGCCAAACTCAACAACGTTCAAAAAGAACTGCAAGAGGTTTTGATCTTGTGTATCGCCACCCTGCACGGCAAAGCTCAGGAAAGGCTTGCCATCTTTCATGGCAAAAGATGGTGTCAGCGTCACCCGTGGCCGCTTGCCCGGTGCCACTACATTGAAAGGGTTCAATGCACTATCGAGCACAAAGCTTTGCATGCGCTGGCTCATGCCAATGCCCGTGTTGCCGGCAATGCAGGCAGGCACCCAACCACCGCTTGGTGTAATGCTTACCACCCAACCGCTGGCATCGGCAGCTTCCACACTGGTGGTGCCCCGCAGCAGCCGGTCCATGTATAGCTCATCTTGTGCCGAATGCTGATAGGCCAGCTGCCGTACATCATGCGATGGAATGGCGCCACCACCACTGGCAGTAGTATCGGCCAGTTGTGCCCATTGCTGCAGCAGCTTGCTGAAGGGGTTTGTTTTTCCTTCGAAAGGATAGGGGTCGCCGGGCAGTGCAGGCGACAAATTTTTTGTGGGGTCGATGAGGGCAGCCCTTTGTTTGGCGTACTCCTTACTCAGCAAGCCTTGCATGGGTTGCTGTTTGTTGAAGTAGGGATCGCCGTAGTAAAAATCGCGGTCGGCAAAGCTGAGGTGCATGGCCTGCGAAACAGTATGAATGTATTGAGCACTGTTGTAGCCCATGCTTTTCAGGTCGAAGTTTTCGAGGATGTTCAATGCCTGCAACATGCTGGGGCCTTGCGTCCACTGCTGCAGTTTGTATACATCAATGCCTTTGTACGACACTTTCACCGGTTCTTCTTCAATGGGTTTCCAGTTGGCCAGGTCTTGCATGGTAATGAGTCCGCCCTGCTCCTGACAGCCCCGCACAAATTCCT